>JAJHQJ010000076.1 GCA_020833415.1 Desulfurococcaceae archaeon
GGAATTCCTCTACCCACGGCTCACAGGATCGTCACTAAGGCTAGGGAGCTTCTAGGACTTACTCTGAAGACTGCCCTAGACCTTAAGAAGGAGAGGAGCGGACTACCCAAGATAACAACGGGTTCTAGGAAGCTGGATGAGCTCCTCGGAGGAGGTGTTGAGGTTAGAACCGTAACGGAGTTCTTTGGAGAGTACGGTACTGGTAAGACGCAGCTATGCATGCAGTTATCAGTAAACGTTCAGCTACCCAGGGATAAGGGGGGTTTAGGTGCTAGGGCCGTGTTCATAGACTCCGAGGGCACGTTCCGCTGGGAGAGGATAGAGTCCATGGCTAAGGCTGTTGGACTAGATCCGGAGAAGGTCATGGCCAACATTTACTGGATTAGGGCTATATCCAGCGATCACCAGATGGCCGTAATTGAGGAGATTACTGACCTCATACCTAGGGAGAACATAGGTCTGGTAGTAGTGGACTCAGTAACGGGTCACTTCAGAGCTGAGTATCCGGGAAGGGAGAACCTAGCCTTAAGGCAGCAGAAGCTTAATAGACATCTACACCAGCTAACTAGAATAGCTGACCTATACGACGTAGCTGTAGTAGTAACTAACCAGGTCATGGCCAGACCTGACGTATTCTACGGAGACCCAACACAGGCTGTCGGAGGGCACGTCCTAGCCCACGCACCAGGTGTACGGATCCAACTAAGGAAGTCCAGGGGCAATAGGAGGATAGCGAGGATAGTAGATGCCCCCCACCTACCTGAGGGGGAGGCAGTCTTCGCAATAACCGAGGAGGGTATCAGAGACATAGAGGAGTAAGCTGCTGACCTCCTCCCCGCCATGAATGGCGGGGGTTCCTGCTAGTGCGGGGAGGTTTGGGATTACATCCCCTCTTCTTGAGGGTTCAATCCCAGGCCGGGTCTCCGGCCCACTACCCCTACCCCTCTCGAGGTTATGGGTACTCCAACCATCATCGCCTCAGGCTCATAGAGCCTAAACACTCATCACTGAGATTAACTGAACAGAGAAAGTTTACAAGCTTCTCCCCCATCCCCACCTTAAAAGGCAAAGCTTTCAGTTGTAAACCCGAATAGATGCAGGGAACTGATGAACTCCCCAAAGGGAACCCGCCCATTTAGGACGGGAAGGGGGTCAGACCTGTAATAAATAGTCTGACCTAAACTTAAGTAGGCGGTGAAGTCTGGAAGGTGTCGTACACGGCTACTGCAATACCCATAGTAGTTGCGGTATTGACCTTAGTTTACGCGTCCTACAGGGACGTAATCAGCCGCGAGATACCGGAGGTAGTGTGGGTACCGGCATACACGGTATCCGTAGGGTACTTACTACTGAGCGGTTTCCCCAATGTTACTCCAGTTAAGGTAGTGCTAGCTCTGCTGCCCCCACTTACGTACCTACTACTATTCCTACTGAATACCATAGGTGGTGCAGACCTACTGGCCGCAATCCTCATCTCGCTAACACACCTAGATAAACCCCTAATACCCCTAGCTACATTCGTACTATCGTCCCTAGCCCCCCTACCCCTTATACTGGCTAACGTAATCCTAAATCTAACCAAGTACTCCGGGATATTCAAGGAGCTTAAGTGCGTTCAAGGTAGTAGGAGGGCTCTATACGTAGTCGGTAAGCCTATAAGGGTATCCGACTTCGTAAAAAAGAACTTCGTATTCCTCCACACGATCCCTACAGACGGTGGTTTAATCTGCTCTTCTAGAGCTGAGGCCGATGTCGATTTTGAGGGGCAGAGGAGGATCATACTGGAAGCTATTAAAAGAGGCTACCTAAGGGAATACGATTACGTGGTCTACTCGCCAGCAATACCCCACGTAGTCTTATTAACACTATCGTACGTAACCGTACTAGCTGTTTATCAGCTTGTGGAGAACTTACTGCCACTGCTACCATGAGAACTCTTAAAACTGGTCGAGGAATGTGGATCCGACCTCTTATAGAAGTCCGCAAGTAGACGTAGACCCGCCTCTAAGTTAACTGTAGGTCTGAAACCCAGCTCGCGGGTAGCTTTCGATATATCAGCTACAGAGTGTTTTACATCCCCCGGCCTCGCCTCCCTAAACTCAGGTCTTAGGTTCTCCGCACCAACAACCCTCAACACGGTGTAGGCTAGGTCTATGATCCTAGTAGGCTTACCGCTACCTATGTTATACACTCCGGAGACCTTAGTCTTAAGGACCGTAACTATGGCCTTTACCACGTCCGAAACGTATACGAAGTCTCTAGTCTGTTCCCCATCTCCATAGATAACCGGGGGTTCACCTCTTAAGGCCCTTCTTACGAACTCCACGACTACACCTGAGTAGAACCTCGACTGTCTAGGTCCGTAAACATTGAACAGTCTCAGTATAACGTACCTAAACCCGTAGAGATTGGAGTATGTCTTGATGTAGAGCTCTGCAGCGGCCTTGGAGGCTGCGTAGGGGGATTTAGGTGAGAGTGGGTGCGTCTCCGGTATAGGTACCTTCACTGGGTCCCCATATACTGAGGCACTCGAGCTAAACACAAAGGTATCTAACCTCCTAGAGGCCCTAACTAGGTTTAGCGTACCCACTAAGTTTACCTCGGTGTAGAGCTCCGGGAGCCTTATAGACTCCTCTACATCTATTAGAGCCGCTAGGTGTACTACCGCGTCAACCCCAGTTAAGGCTCTAGCAGTAACCTCGGGATCCCTAACATCACCGAGGACCAACTCCACACTACCGAGGGCATTCCCCAGGTTCTCTAGACTACCTCGCGATAGATTATCCAATACCCTCACCTCATAACCTAGGGAGACTAGTTCGCGAACTAGGTGACTACCTATAAAGCCAGCACCTCCTGTTACTAGAACCCTCAGCGTCTCCACAACTGGCGTACCAAGATACACTAGGTCTACACATAAATAGTACTCCCAGGGGGTTCTAGTAACCACTATCTGAAGAGTTTTAAGCTCTCGCTAGGAGTGTGTCTAGGTGTCGGTAGTGCTAAAGCCCTACGTTAAGCCGCCTAGGTTAATAAAGGAGCGGGGGTTAACAAAGAACCTAAGACCAGGTAGGGGTTTCAGTCTCTGCGAGCTCTCTAAGGCTGGGCTAACCCTGGATGACGCTAAGAGGCTTGAGATACTCGTTGATCCCAGAAGGAGGAGTTGCCACGAGTGGAACGTTAAGCTCTTGGAGAGCTTCCTAGAAAACCTCAAGC
>JAJHQJ010000014.1 GCA_020833415.1 Desulfurococcaceae archaeon
GTCTACACTCTGCGAAAGCAATAGGGAGGCTAGTATCGTGGCTCCGGGGGCTTCTCCAAAACCTATTGCGCTCACTACATACGACTTGAACCTCTTCATAAGGTAGTTCATGACAGTATGTCCACATATCATGGGTACTAGGGCTAGGAGAAGTAGGTAGGGCCACGAAGTACTGCTACGCGGTAATAGTGGCTGGGACAGGACTGCCGAGTAGCATAGCAGTACTAGAGCTGCTGAGCTGTAGCAGAGTATTGTGTAGTTAGCTAAGCTCACCCCCGACCTCCTTAAAAATCTACCTAAGGTGAAGTAGGCTGCTCCAGTTAGAGCTCCCAAAGCTGCTAGTAGAACCCCGAGGAAAGACCCACCGGTTACGTAGGGTCTTACAGCTATGACAGCTCCTAAGAAGGCCACCAGCATGCCCCCTACTTCTCTCCGACTGGGTTTAGAGATGTTTAAGATGGTCTCGTACACTAGTGCTATGATTGGGTAGAGTATTATTATCGTCGTAGATAGGGATACTGGTATGTGGAAGAGGGACTCCATCCACGTTAAGAAGTGAGTTGCTAGAAAGAACCCCGCGGCGGTACTTAATATAAAGCAGGTCCTACTACATACTAGTACGAGCTGCCCCGTTAGGGCGGAGTATACTGCAATGACAGCGGTAGCTATAACTAACCTCCAGAATGCACATACTAGCGCACTAGTACCTGAGAGCAGTACCAGTATCGATGCCGAGGAAACGCTTAGCCACGCCGTAATAGCTAGTAGGTAGTCCGCAAAGCTAAGACCTGAACCCTTCCGCAAGCCTCAAGCAGCCCCAGAAAATAGCACACGGACTTTATTAGGGTTTAGACTCCGACCTCCGCGTAGGGTGTACTTAAGGAGTTTCACTGAGGAGTACGGCATTCGGCAGTCCTTAGCCAGTTACTACACGAAGGTGGCTGAGATTTAATAGCCTACTGAAAAATACTCTTGGGTAGTATCTCTGTGTCGAAGAACCCCGATAGGCGAGAGCTCTACCCTAGGAGGGAGTTTAGAGAGAGGGAGTTTCTAGAGCCTAAGCCCATAGGTAAACAGTGTAATAACCTATGCCCTCTATTTAAGTGTGCTAAGGGAGCTCAGGTACTCTCCACTAAGGTAGTTAAGGGGTACACCCAGAAGGTAGCTATGTGTAGGCTAACCGGTGATCAGTGCATAGGTTATCAGTGCCAGTTTGCCTACTGTGAGAGGAAGGCCCTCCTACCCAACGGTATCTGCGCATTTGCGGTTAAGTTTAAGGATAGTGATGAGTTCTTCAGCGAACTCGATAAGGAGGAGCTAGGGGTTGGGTCAAGCGGTAAGTTTGTTAGGAAAATTGGTAGGAGAGACCTCTTTATCGAGTAGCCGTAGCTCTAGCTTACCTAGGGGGGTCTTACCTTGACCTTGCTTGGGGAGCTCTACGAGCGGGAACCCCCAATACCCCCGGAGGAGTATGTAAGGATAGGGTACTCCGAGCTCAAGGCCTTTGTTACTAGCATATTTAGGGCTGTGGGGCTAAGCTCGGAGGATGCTGAGGTAGTATCGGATGTACTTGTCGCAGCCGATCTAATGGGTATATCAAGCCACGGCGTTCAGAGAGTCCGCAGATATGTTGACGGGATACTACGCTGCTGTGTAAACCCGAGGCCTAACATCCGCGTAGTAAGGGATAGAGGTGCTGTAGCTCTGGTCGATGCTGACGGCGGTCTAGGGCACTTAGCTGGGGTTAGAGCCATGGAGATAGCCCTAAGGAAGACTGAGGTCTACGGAGTATCCCTAGTACTAGTACGCAATAGCCAGCACTACGGTATAGCCGGTTACTACGCCCTTAAGGCCGCGGAGAGGGGGTACATAGGTATCTCGAGCACTAACTCGGAGCCCCTCGTTGCCTACGTGAATACTGTTGGTAGAACCCTAGGTACGAACCCTATAGCAGTAGCCATACCTAGACGGGAGCCCCCTCCAATACTGTTTGATGCGGCTACAGCAGTAGTACCGGTAGGTAAGATAGAGCTGTACTCTAAGCTTGGTAGGAAGGTACCGGAGGGTTGGGTTATAGGGGAGGACGGCTCGGTCCTTGCTGGAGACGCTGTCGGGGTTCTTGAGGAGATTAGGAAGGGGAGGGCAGCTATACTACCACTGGGTGGTCTTGGCGAGGAGTTCGGAGGGCATAAGGGTTCCGGCCTAGCTCTAGTGGTAGACATAATATGCGGCGTACTCTCAGGTGCAGCCTGGGGGGTACACGTAGGCTATACTGTAGGCACTAAACCAGCAAACGTAGGTCACGCTTTTTCCGCCATAGATGTAGAGAGCTTCATACCCCGGGAGGAGTTCTACGAACGTCTCGAGAAGTATGTACTAGAAATAAAGTCTTTGAGAAAGCACCCGAGTGCAGACAGAGTCTGGTTACCTGGCGAGAAGGCCTGGTTAACCTCTCAGACAAGACTTAAGATAGGGATCCCGATACACAAGAGGGTCTGCAGAGAGCTTAATGAAATAGCTAGTGATGTAGGACTCGGCGAGAGACTTCCATGCGGTACTTAAGGAACCCAGGGGCGCTCCTAGACCGGCCAAGGGTTCCGCTAAGGCGGGGAGGTTCGTAGACCCCCTTCATCCTTACCCTGCTTTCAGCTGTAAACCATGTGAAAACGGAACGGAAACAGCTGCTAGGGTTCCCAGCTACTGCGCGCCCTCACCTTAATTATTAGGGAAAAGCCGATGGGCTTGGGGACCTACTAGCTGGGCGTAGTACCTACCGAGGTGCTACGAGGACCTCGTACGTCATCCTATCGTCGTCCCTATACCACCACCAGTAGTAGCGTGTAGAGTCGATCCTAACGTAGGGGGTTGTATACGTGCTGTCCGACCTCCCAGCCTTGTAGAACGATACGGTGAGGGAGAATACCCCGAAGGAGAACTCGAAGGTCACCTCAGCATCCGCTAGGGCGGTGTCAGACTCGTAGGGCGGTTCGAAGAATATCCTAGTGGATCCCGGTAGTCCCCTAGAGGCGTACCAGGGTATTGGGGGTGGTGTATAGGGGGCGAGCCTGTAGGGTAGGGTAGGCTCCTCAGCGCTACGTGCAAGTGCTGTAATTACGTAGGGGTAGAGGGTCCAGACCGTCAGGCAGGACTCCATCTTACAGTGCACGGAGTACTCGTAGCGGTACCGTACTGTAAAGTAGACTACGTCGGTGAATCCCCCGCTCAGGGGGTTTGTCTCTCTGGCAATTACCGTTGGGGTCAGCTTCCTCCCTGCGGAGCTCCAGCTCACCTCAGACTCCGGCCAGGGGCCAGTACCGGCCCGGGAATCCCCGAAGGACTCTAGGTACACAGCCGAAATCCTAGCGGATATCTCCAGGCCGAACGATACGCTAAGACCCTCTATGGAGTAGATCGAGGGACCCCTAACCCACGTAAGGCACGAGCCCCTCTTGTAGGTACCTGACTCGTACTCTATAAAGACGCTGCAGGTGAAGTGATCCCCGGAACCCCCTCCACCACCTTCACTGCGGTTGTCGCCAGTAGTCTCCAACTTAACCCTCTCTACGTGGATTATACTCCTCGGGAAGACCTCCACAACCCTACTCCACCTAAATACCGTCTCTCCACCGCTACCTACGCAACCCACCGCCACTAAGAACTCCTGGGGCTCGTAGTAGCCTACCCTGTACTCACCGGTACGGGGGTCTACTTCGTACTTCGCTACGTGAGCGAAGAGGATCCTCTTAACAGCTACTGTAGTACCCGGTGTGTGGGTATCGAAGTAGATATCCTCAGGCCAGCCGTCCTTAGTTGGGTTGTACGGTGTTGGGAACCTCCTAACTAGGACGAGGCAGCGCTCAGCATCCACGCTGGGTAGCTCTATATCGAGCCTAACGAGCATCCTAGGCCTACCCTGAAGCCAGTAGGATACGATAACCTGAAGCTCTTCACCGAAGGCTACTACAGTAAGGGCGGTCAGGGGGATTACTAGGGCTAAAGCTACAGCTAGTGTTATAGGTACAGATAGACTCTTCACGAACGCCTCCAGTATGTGTACCGGCTATCATGCTTATAAGTCCGCATAACAGGACTTTTTGAAACCTACCTCCAGGTCCGTTTATCCATAGAGACTCGCCTCCATCGATCGGCTTTCGTTCACCGTACCTAGGAACCTTCACTTCGTCCGCAGGGTCTTTAGAACCCCTATGGGGTTGTGGGCGGCTGCGAGCCAACGGCACGTGACTCTCATCTAGGTCTAACCTGCCTAGACTTGGAGCAGGACCCTCTTTGCCTAGGCGGACCCGCGGAGTGTGGATGCGTTCGGAAACTACAGGTCCAACCCCTAGGCACTAGCTACGAAACAGCCTTTTTGTAACTGTTTCGAGGCTCACATAGGTTTACGGAGGTCGATGTCGCTCCTTTGCTATCGTCATTATGTGCTTCTCTTTCCGTGTAGCTGTTTACTTCATCCTGGTACCCTACTAGTGGGTAGAGACACAACAGTGTGTATAATCAACATATTTAAAGCGGTTTGCTCACTCCGGGCTAGAGACGGGATGGCCTGTTGGTTGCTGGATGGGTCGACCTTCTGGGCGGCGGTCCTTACTACAGTAGTGTTAGAGGCTGATGGCTTATGTACCTAGCTACTGCCCTCTATCTGGGAGATGACGGCCTTTACCAACTCCTCGGGCTTCATGGTATCGTAGAACCGTTTAAGGTCTATTAGGTGGACCTTACCCTTGTACTGAACTCTTAGGACGTCCCCCTCTCTACCCCTATATACGTCGAGTACCCGGATACCTACCTTCTCGAGAGCCTCCTTGTAGCCCCTCTTCACGTGGGATACCTACAGTAGAAGTATCCGAGGTCTTAAAAGGACTATGAGGGGTGCATCCCACAACCTGGCGAAGTGCTACAGGATTGCTCCGAAAGCCGCGCTCCACAGCGGCCCCCACCCTAAGGTGGGGGTGCTAACTGTTTACTCTGAAGTCTTTTAAGCTGTACCTCCCCAGCAGTCTACCGGTGTTAGGATGAACAGGGTTAAGAAACTGCTGGACTCCATGTACGGTAGGCTCTTCACCCCCGGGGATATCGTAGCTTCAGCAGGTCTACCTAGGTATGAGGTACTCGCGGCTCTCCACATCCTAGAGGAGCTCGGCGTGATAGAGCTAGTTATAGCTAAGGGTAACTACAGGGTCTACAAGCTCTCCAAGCTAGGTGAGAAGCTTTACAAAGCCCTGGAGGCAGGACAGGGCCTAGCACTATCCGTAGAGGTAGCTGAGAGCGGAGGTAATAAGGTCTCCGAGATCTCAACCGAGGTTACGGCCCCAAGCCCCCTAGTAGCCGAGAGTACATAGTTACTGCGAAAATTTGGGAATTTTAGGAAGTTTCTGCTGTCCTGATCACGACTTCAAGTACTCCACGTACAGGGTTCACGGTAGTTGTTAGGACCTCTGCTACCGAAGTTAGCTGTACTTGGGGGAACTCTTTTTAAGCTATCAGTATCCGGGGGAAACCTTGGGAACTAAGCGGAGGTCTGCCGTAAGGGGGGTAAGCGAGCTAGTGGTAATACTAGCTCTAATAGCTGTAGTAGTACCCTTAATCCTAGTACTTCAAAGCTGGCTCTCGAGTAGAGCTAGTACTCTGGAGAGCGTAACCGTAGTTCAGCCACTCACAGGGTACCTAGTTGGGAGGACCTATAGCGGGGGTACTGAGGTACTAACCTTCGGTGTGAGAAACCAAGCTAGGGATACCTTCACCATAGCTAATAACGGCATCAGGGCTGTTCTATCGAACGGAAGCGTCGTGAGTGCCACCGTAGTATCACCAACACCACCCATATCTATTCCGCCAGGTAGTGAGGTAGTAATAACGGCAAGAGTAGGTACGGTCTCCGCTTCGGTTAGGACGATCGCTATCGTAATATCAGCTACAGACTCCACAAATAGAAGGGTCGAGCTAACAATAAGCCTAAGCTAACTTAGGTTCCTCGGATATTAAGGTTAGGGTGTTTTTAGTTGGAGATCCTCCTCAGCTATAGTGTAGGCCTTGCTAGTGTAAGCATAGTGCGAACCCCGGGTGGTAACTACCAGTACGTGGTTACTGACATAGACCCTGAGAAGTACGAGGCCGTAGCTAAGTACGTTGGTAAGGCGGTCGAGACCTTAGATCCGAGGGGTAGGGTAGGGCTCTATGAGGTTACTAAAGCTCTTCTACAGTACTTAAAGAGCTACGACCCTGAGTTAGTAGCTTACGTAGTTAGTAGGGAGCTTAAGTACAAGAAGCTCCAGGTACTCATAGACGACCCCTACGTTGAGGATATATCCATTAACGGACCAGGAACTGTTTGGGTTAGGCATAGGTACGTCCTAGAGATAGACCCATCGGCTGACTACGTAGAGACCAACATAGTGGTAAGCTCCTACGAAGAGCTCATGAGCTACGCGGAGCTTCTTGCCGAGAGAGCTGGGAGGGTTATAAACAGGAGGGTCCCCATAATGGACTTCACCCTCCCCGAGGAGGATGGGGGGCACAGGGTTCACATAGTACTACCCGACGTAGCCTACGGTATGGGGGAGATAGTTATAAGGAAGAAGGCACGCTACAGCCTAACGAGTCTAGAGGACCTAGTTAAGGAGGGCATGGTCTCCGAGGCTGTTGCAGAGCTACTTAAGCTAGCTATTAGGATGGGTGGGTCCATAATGGTTATAGGTCCACCCGGTTCCGGTAAGACGACCTTACTTAAGGCACTCCTAAACTCCGCCATACCTAGGTCGTGGAAGATAGCTATAATAGAGGACACCCCGGAGATAGACATACCGAAGGGAGCTAGCTGGGTAAGGTACGTAGTACCTACGGATGTTTGGGGCTCTGAGAGGGGGGTAGATCAGATGGCCCTAGCTAAGGCGGCTCTGAGAGCCTCCGTCAGTCGCTTCCTAGTAATCGGGGAGACCAGGGGGGCTGAGGCTAAGGTACTCGCACAAGCTATGAACATGGGCTTGGGGGGCCTCTGCCTACCGGGGGATCAGCTAGTACTAGCTAAAGTAGACGGTAAGGTAGGGCTCTACGAGATTGGCGACCTAGTAGAGGGGGTTATAGAGGGTAGGTTCGGGGGTGTTGAGGTAATTTCAGTAGACAGTAAGCAGGGACCTGAGTGGGTACCGGTCTCCCGAGTGGTCATTAAGGCCGGTAGCAGTAGGTTCGTAAGGATAGTACCAGAGGTTGGACCCCCCCACGAGGTTCACGAGGACCACCCACTGCTTGTACTCGAGGGGGGTCAGCTTAAAACTAAGAGAGCTACTGAGGTTAGACCTGGTGATGTACTGCTCTCAGTGGGCGACCTACCGCACATAGGACCTCCCAGAGGGTTTGTTAACCTACTGGAAGTTATTGATGAGGAGCTTAGGAGTAGGGCAGCGGTCGTATGTGGAGATAGGTCAGTAAAGCCTAGCGTAAGCCTGTATACTGCGGGGGCCAGTTGCGAGGTAACCGTGGATGAGGATCGCATGCCTCTACTAGTAGAGCTCGGCGAGAGTCTCGGTTATGTACTAGGGTTCTACCTGGCCGGAGGCCGCTTAGTGAAGGAGGAGAGGGGTGTAGCGTTCTCAGTAAAGAGTTCTGAAGCTTTGGAAAGGCTTACGGAGTCCCTCAAGTCCTTGGGATTACCTGATAGCATCTTAGAGGTTAGGAGGTCTGCGGGCTCTGATGGTATCCTCCTGGTAGCACGTTCCACACTACTAGCTGAACTCCTACGGGGTACCCTCCCTAGGCAGGTGGGTGGTAGAGAGGTTCCACTAGATATAGCTCTTAGAGCGGGTAGGGGCTTTAGGGCGGGTCTACTCAAGGGACTCCTAGACGGGAGTCTCTCGGTTCAAGTAGTGGAGGGGTGTAGGGTGGAGCTTATCGTAGTGGGTAGGAGACTAGCTGAATCGCTACTAGTCCTCCTAAAGAGTCTAGGTGTAGAGGCCTCAGTAGATGCCCCACCCCCTGGGGACTTAGTACCTAGTAGTAGTGCATACACTCTACGCTTCACCTTCCCAGCGGATGGTTGGTGTTCAGAGACCGGTCCAGGGGATACTGCACAGACTCTGGAAAGTGGGGTTCGGGGGGTTAAGCCGGTACGAGTAGCTCACGTAGAGGTTGTACACGGGGGCAGTCAAGTACTATACGACATAGAGGTACTACCGACACACATCTACGCAGTATCCGGGGGCCTATTCCTAACACACAACACCACGTTCCACGCGGGTAGCCCCGAGGAGGCTTTAGTGAGACTCACATCCCCTCCCATAGACTTATCGCCACACCAGGTATCGATGATCTGGCTCATCGTAACCCTAGGGTTCGTTAAGGACGGTGGATTGAAGAGGGCTGTTATACGTGTTGACGAGCCCGTTATGAAGTTAGGTACCCTAGTACTCAACACCATATACAGGTACGGGGAGGAGGTAGACCTGGAGACACTGCTCAGTAGAGTGACTAGGCTAAGGAACGCTGAGGCTGGTGTACCTTGAGGCTGACTACACCGAGGGTTGCTAGGGCTTTTGGTACTTACCTAGGTCTCTACGTAGACTTAGTGAACAGCCTAAGAGTGAGGAGGGGGGCTAGGAGGTTAGTCGGAGGGGATGTGGTTACCTACCTAGCTAAGCTACTGCTACCCCTACTAGCATTACACATAGTTCTCTACACTCTCCTAAGTAACTACCTACCGAAGCTAGTACCGATAGTCCTAGTGCTACCCATACCCCTGTATACAGCCCTTCCCATACTCACTGAGGTAGTCCTAGGCTATTCCTACAGTAAAGATCTCGATGAGGAGTTGAGGTACTTCACGATTGCCCAGGGGCTGAGCCCGGGAGAGGATCTCCTCCGGGATATAGAGGACTGGTGCACCTCTATGGGTCACTCTCTGAGGACTCTCTGCAACGAGTACTCGAGGATCTCCATCCTCATGAGGTTCCTACCCGGTATGAGCGGACTTAGGGAGTACCTTCGGAGAGCTCCGAGACCTATGAGGAGGTTACTCTCAGAGTACGTAGTGATACGGGAGAGCGCTGGGTACTTCACGTGGATCTCAGCTAAGTTTCAGGAAGCTCTCTACGAGTTGAGGGCAACTACTAGGAGGTTCCTGGAGATGAAGACTACTCTAACCCTAATCGCAGTAGTATTCGCAGGGTTAACACCACCGCTACTCTCTCTTCTCTACGTAGTAGGAGGAGGTCAACCCTACCCCACCTACGTAGGGTTCCTATCTGTAGCAGCCCTTAGCTTAGTGGCCGAGAGCTCCTCACCTAAAATACTTAAACTGCATATCGGGAACCGCAAGCTCAGACTTGTATCGTTCCTCACCTATAGCCTAGCACTAGTATCGATGCTGGCACTACCTCTTCCCATAGCAGTTCTGATCTCGGGGATAGCCATGGTTTCTACTGGAGCTGTACACACATACTCATTTCTTAGAGTTTACCTGGGGGTACTATCACAGCCCTCTAAACTTGTTATAGCTGCTAGTAGACTACCCTACAGTAGCAGACCGGTGGAACTCGTAGAGGAGATTGTGGGAGGACTCCATAACCACAGCTTATTCGCAGCTCTATGTAGGTACTTCCTCCTAAAGTCATCTAGGGTGGGAGATGTAAACTCTGTCAAGATCCTGGCCTTCAAGGAGGTTATAGAGGACCTCTTCTCCCTAGTTAAGCAGGCTACCTTGGTTAAGGGGCTGGTACTAGTAACGTCCCTAACTCTACCGCTTATCACTAGACTCTCCCTAACCCTAGCCTACGGTAGCACTACCTCCCTATTCGAGATGTACGTCTACACTCTCACAGCTTCGGTGGTGTACAGCGTCATAGCATCGTACACTGTCTTCGGTAGCTATGAGAACACTTTAACTACTGGTGTGGTAATGCTGGAGCTCTACCTCCTCGGTGCTACCTCATGAGGGTACCCGCGGTTGTAGGTAGTATAGGGCTAGCGGAGCTAGCTAGGGGGGGTAGGCGTACCCTACTCACTAGGAGTATTCGGGGAGTTCCTGTTCTAGTAGCCCTATCGGGAGGCTCTCTAGAGTTCTTTGAGCTGGACTTTAGGATGGGTAGGTTAATCAGTAAGACCTCTACCAGTCCTGAGGGACTTAGTTTAGGTGGGGTACGCGTGGAGAGAGTCGGAAGGGAGTTCGCAGTATCGGTAGGTGGTAGGGAGTTGAGGGGGGAGGGCTTCCTAGAGGTCCTCGAGACGGAAGTATACCTCGTAGTCTGCGGTAGGTCTGTATGTCTAGTTGGTATTGGAGACCTCGCAGATGGCATACTCAAGGTTTACGATATCCCTAAGAGGAGGTTAGGTGTTAGGGAGGGTATCCCCAAGGTTTACGTAGGTCGGGGGCTTATTACCGTCCTCGGCCGTGAGGCTACGTATGCGGTATCCCATCAAGGAGTTGAGGTAGTTCCCGGACATTTTAGGGCTGTAGCTAGCTGTAGTTCAGGAGTATACCTAATCGATAAAGAGAATTTCCTGGTAAGACTTATCGGCGGGGTTCTCAGTGTAGTTGGTAGGGTCCAACCCGAGGTTCAGGCTTCGTGTACTGACGGAGGTATAGTTGTAGCTGATGCAACTGGAGTTAGACTGGCAATGGGTGGGGCACTTACCTTAGTTACACGCGAGAGGGCTAGGAGGTTGACGTCCCAGGGAGCTACAATAGTTGTAGAGCATCCGGAGGGGGTATTTAGGATTATCAGGGGAGGAGTAACTTACGTACTTACATCACCTATGTTAAAGTCCTGTGTAGCAGTAGAGGAAGGTGTTGTCTGCATTACCGACGAGCTGGCCCTTCTGCTAGACCCCAACGCAACTCAGGAAGTCTATGCTAAATTCCTAAGTACGGAAACCTCTAGCGATAAGTACGTAGAGCTGGTGATCGGACCCTGGTACCCAGGCTGTAGATACTCGCTCAGTCCCAGAGTCGTTGAAGTAGTTCGTGAGGTAGTGGATGGCGATGGGCTAAGGTTGGCGGTGTGTCCAGACATTCCGGGATGGGAGGGTTTTGTAAGGGTCGATGTGATCTGCCCAACACATACGTACAGCACAAGAGAGCTTGTCAGATCGGGTAGGGTTGAGGTTAGGGAAGTAAGGTACAAAGCCCTCTTCAGGGCTGATGCAGGAAGGTTGTCAGGAACCGAGAGTAGTAACTGCTATGGCATACTAGAACTCGACCTCGAGAGTAACCACCCAGTACCCATACCACTAAGGGTATTGGTACAGGGCGTTAAGGAGCCACAGGCCGAGCTCAGTAGAGCAGAGATAAAGCCGGGTCCTAGCACGTTACTGGTTAAGTTCCTAGGTAACTGCAGTAGAGAGGAGCTGGTCTACGTCACACTACTAGGCTCCCGCGGGGAGGAGGTCTGGGAGGTACTTACCGTAGGCTACAGTCCGCAGGAGCACGTAGTCGTCGATAGCGGTGTAGGTACGGAGTTCGCGGTAATTGAGGAGGGGTCTAGGTCTATCATTAGGGCTCTCGGAAGCTACGTAGAGCTGATGTGCTTTAATGGTAATAGACTTAGTGGTCGCGATGAGGTAGTGGTTAGCGGTTGTAGCGAACCTGCTGTGGCTAAGGTAAGGAGGGAGGTTAAGGTACTAGATAGGGTGTTCGAGGTTGAAAAGACTAGGATCCTCTCACCCAGCTGGGAGAAGTGCCTCCAGAGCTCCGGGAAGGTCTCTAGTGGTGGCTTCTACGCTGACTGTAGTATGTTCATACTAGACTCCAACCTCAAGGCCCTAGCCAAGGTCGAGTACTTAGATAGATACGTCGTTGCCCTATACTTAGGAGGAACTAGAACCGCAGAGCTCCCCTTAGACATCCCCCAGTTAGTTACAGGCTTTGCGGTATCTTACGGAGGGGCTTTATTCAAGCTTGATGGGAGCAGCCTACTACAGCTGACTCTGAGGGTAGCCCAGGACGTGGCTAACCTACTGGCTATGAGGGTGTACCCTACTAACTCTCCCTAGGTGGGGATGGGGTGAGGTTTAAGGGTAGTTACGTTATTCTTGAAACTGACCGAGGTAGGGTATGTGTTAAGAAGGTAATGAAGGTTGTTAATGTAAGTACAGCGGTGCAGGATCTCGATGACGTTTCTTCAGCTAAGTACCTCAGAGCCTACGTAAACTCACTCAACTTAGGCTTCCCCATAGAGTTCCACACCTTCGTAAAACCCGTAGACCGCGTTGAGTACGTGAAGGCCCTCGAGAGGATCTACGTGGAGAGTAGTATCGTGTACGAGGTAAACCCCATGAAGACTGATAGTAGGGTAAGGGCTGAGAGGGCTAAGGCCCTCAGGGATAGGATCCTCCGGGACTCGGTACAGCCTTTCGAGGTAGAGGCCTACGTAGCTCTCTCAGCTTGCAGTGAGGATCTAGACAGCACCATCAAGGTAACCGAGATGCGGGGTAGGCTTCTCAAGGGGGTCCTATCCGCACTAGGGATAGAGGTTGAGGACGTGTCTTCGGAGGACTTTATGAAGACCTTTGACATAGTGTTCTACGAAAGTACCGGTATACTGGCTAAGTTGATGAGAAGACTTAAGAGAGGGTTAACTATCGTTGATAGAGTTACACTGCCGGTACTTACGCACATCCCCCTCCTAGGTAGGGCTAGGGCAGTCCTAAGGTCCCGGGGCGTTAAGCTTGGGGTAGACGTAGAGAGCGGTGAGAGTGTTTACTGGAATATGGAGGAGTCTACGACTCCCCACGTACTGGTAGTAGGTCCGTCCGGGATAGGTAAGACTACGTTTCTAGCGAGGCTATCTAGAGATGTGGGTAGAGCTGGGGTTAAGGTGTTGATAGTAGATCCTAGGAACGAGTACTCTAGCATACTCAGCTCTCTAGGGGCTGACTTCAAGCGGTTAGAGCTGGGTAGGGACCTAGCCCTAGGTCTATGGGAGCTGGTTAAGCTTCTAGGTCTCCAGGATCAGGAGCCTGCCGAGGTACTCTTGGAAATCCTGTCAGCCCATGGGGAGCTGGGGAGGAGAGATGTATTCCCCTGCCTCTATAACTCCCTCAAAAGCTCTAGTATAGCTGTAAACAGCGATGCGGAGTTACTGAGCCTAGTTAGAAGTTACTTAAGGTACTGTCAGGACGATTACTCCGAGTATTTGGTAGGTAAGGTGCTGCTAACCCTCTCAGAACTCTCCGGTAGTAGGAGTCTGGTCAAGCTTCTGGGGGAGATTGGGGGAGTATACGTAGTGGATGTTTCCCGTGCTCTATCCGTAGACCCCTATGTAGTGCCTCTGCTAATGAAGATCCTCTCAATAGCTGTAAGAGCTGTGTTTAGAGAGCCGCAGCGTAGGACTGGGTATCACACTGTAGTGGTTATTGATGAAGCGTGGAGCATTATGAAGGAGCCTCGGCATGTCTCAATCGTGGAGGAGCTCATCAGGGTAGGTAGGGGTTACGGCGTGCCCCTAGCGTTAGCTACCCAAACTGTCGCAGATCTAGCAAAGAGTGTAGGAACCCTCCTAGATAGTATAGGGCTACTCGTAGTAATGCCCTCGACCAGTATGGAGTACTGGAGGGAGGTTAGAAAGTTAGCTAGAGTAAGCTGGGAGCGTATCGAGAGGATGAGGTCCCTTGGTAGAGGGTATGCTCTAGTAAGAATAGCACCAGACCCCAGGAGTATCATAGTAAAGCTGGAGATAAACTAGAGGAGAGAACTAAAAAGGTTTATAGGAGTAGGACCTTAACGGTAGGTACCTTAAGCTGGGTAGTCTTCGGGAACCTTAGCTCTGAAGTACTTCCCAGTCGGGCTCTTGAATAGCCCTATCTTAACTCCCTTCCTACCCTTAGGAGCTAGAGTCCAGACCTTCTCAGGTACTAGCTCTAGTTCCTGCCCTGTGTGTGGGTCCTTAACCTTTACAGGGGGCTTCTTGCTCATAGTTCCACCGCCTAGAGCTTGGTTATGAGGATATTAAGCATTGCTTAACTGCTTCAACTAATCCTCCGCGAGGTCTACGAACACTTTAATATTGTTCATATGAAGAAATGTATCAAAAAGTTACCAAAAGTATTTTGCCGATGGGTTCTATTACCGGGACCGTATTTAATCGGGTATTGAAAAAACTCAAGTAGTTTACGTACGTAACTAGAGCTTACAGCCCAAGCTCTGTGTCTAGGTCCGCTCCGCAGGTAATAGGGTACAGTAGGTTTAAACTCAGCTTATTTAACTCTAAGAGCTAAACTCCTCGTGGTGGGGGAATGCAGAGGCTACCTCCCGAGGTCGAGAAAACCCTGGCTAAGTACCAGGAGGTTGAGTCCCAACTAGCTTCAGTCATGACCCAGAAGGGTACGGTCATATCCTTCATTAAGGAGATTGAGAGGGCTTTAAGCATATTGAAGGACCTTCCTAACGATGCCGTGGTCTACAGAAGTACGGGGCACGTTCTCATAAGGGTGAGTAAGGAGGAGGCTACTAGGGATCTTGAGAGTAGGAAGGAGGAGTTAGAGATAAGGTTAACTAGTTTGGAGAGGATGGAGAGCATACTGAAGAAACAGCTCGAGGAGCTTAGGACTACTTTAAGTAAGTACACTAAGCAGGTACAAACGTCCCAGAGATCTGAGGAAGAGTAGTGTTGGGTGGGGACCCCAAGGGTTTAGGTACCCTCGGGTCTCTGGCTGTAGTACTACTTAGTGCCCTAGGTGGTTCACTAAAGGTAGTAGGAGGGCTGGTCTACGGCTCTAGAGCAGCCCTAGTCGATGCTCTAACTAGTATAGTGAATCTACTATCAGCCCTAGCGGTAACTAGGTTTGAGTACCTGAGTACACGCCCACCGGACTGGGACCATCACTACGGTCACTACAGGCTGTTTGCTGGAGGTAGTATAGCTACGCTAGTACTGTACTCTACTGTTGGAGGAGCCATGCTAGTTGAATTAGCCTTCAGCGCCATCCGCGGTTACGAAGTCCACGTCTACGCACCTCTCTACGTAGCTCTCGGTGTAGTCCCCTACGTATTTGCTATAGCTCTATCCAGGGGTGCCGGTAGGTCCTTCAAGACCTACGCTAAGTTTACGTCAATAGAGCTTATCGAAGGTGGGACCGTGATCGCGTCTGCACTAGGAGGAGCCCTCGTCAGCTACGTCATAGACTCCCTAGGAGCTGTAGCTCTACTAGCCTACCTATACTTCGAGATAGCTATGGAGGCCCGGGAGCTGGTACACCTGGTAAGCGATAGAGTACCAGTACACCTACTCTCTGAGGTACCTAGAAGGGTGCGTAGAGAGGTTGGTGTAGGTGTGAGGCAGGTGAGACTGAGGGAGATAGCTCCAGGTAAGTACCAGGGCGATATAACGATAACCCTACCTAAGGGTACCCCAATAGAGCACGCCCACAGTATTGCAAGTAGGGTAGAGGAGGTCCTAGAGGGACTGGGTATTGAGGTAGTAGTACACGTAGAGCCCGCGGATTCTGAGGAGGTTAGACGTAAGCCCAGAAACTAGGAAGGATGTAGTAATTGTCGGCGACCGGTGCCGGCTATAACCCGCCTTCTGTACTACGGCAACATCCGACTAGGCGGCCTACCCGCGCCTCACACGGCCACTCATCGGCGCTGCTCGGCCTTACTCCCGGAGGGACGGCCGTTTCAACGCATCCACCTCCATACTCAGCGGGTTACTGACCCCCCGTTACCGGGGAGCCCTCACCGCATCATAGACATACGGAGGCGGCCGTGTCGTTTCTGTGCCGTTGCCGCGGGTCTCCCCGCGCCCCTTGCGGGGCCTCCGTGCCGCGCGGAGGGCGGTGTTTCCCCAGGGTTTCCCGTAGTTGCCAGCCGGCTCCGGTCGCCGAGATCCGTAGGCTACCGGAGCTAAAAACGTAACAATCTCTATCCGGATTGGTGGTGAGGGTAGTTAAAGAGCCCCCTAGTAGTACCCCCGGATGCGGAGCCGAGACCTCCCTGCCTGTAGCCGGTGTAGTAGTACCCAGGGAGATACTATCCGAGCTATGCTCCCTACACTCTAGGTATGGTAGGGAGGTAGCCGGTTTAGCTATAGGGGTTGAGGTCTCCGGAGTACTGGTAGTTGAGGACTTAGTTATCGGGGAGAACCTAGCTGAGAGTGCCGACAGGTTCTACCTAGACCCGGTAGCTATAGTTGAGGCGTACAGGTACGCCGAACTACTAGAGGGGCGCGACGTTGTCGCCCTAGTCCATACACACCCAGGAGGTGCCTACCCTAGCTACCTAGACCTGGAGGGCATGGAACTATGGCCTCTAACCTGGGTCATAGTCGACTCCGAGAACTGTACAGCAAGGGCATGGATTAGGAGAGGGAAAAGGATCTGGGAAGTCCCGCTGACGGCTCCCCGCCCTTAAGGGCGGGGTTTCTACACCCTCTAGGACTTTCCCTCATCTATCGGGAGCCCTCCACGGGTGCAGAGCCCCAGCCCTTAAGGGCGGGGAGCCGTCAGCTACACCCAATACCGAAAACATTAATATAGAAAGTCTATAACAGTACTTAACTACTTGAAGCCCGGGGGCCTTACCTTAACGACGTCCGGGTTGACTAGGTTTGGTGGTACCCTCCCCTCGTAGAATGCTACTAAGTTATCGGCTACAGCCTCAGCCATGGCGTGTCTGGCCTCGTACGTAGCACTCCCTATGTGTGGTACTAGGACTACGTTCTTGAATGCTGTTAGTGGGTGGTTTGGTGGTATGGGCTCACCCTCGAATACATCTAGACCTGCACCAGCTATCCAACCCTCCCTCAAAGCCTTAACCAAGGCCTCAGTATCAACTACAGCACCCCTAGCAGTATTTATAAGTATGGCTGTGGGTTTCATCATTTTAAGCTCCCTCTCACCTATCATGTGGTAGGTATCCTTGGTTAGAGGTACGTGGATACTAACGACATCAGCCTCCCTGAGTACATCCTCTAAACCCTTGTAGGTAGTGCCTACCTCCTCCTCGAACTGAGTATCTCTACGGATATCGTAGTAGATCACCCTCATCCCAAAACCCTTAGCACCTATCTCAGCAACACGCTTACCTATCCTACCTAACCCTATTATCCCTAGTACCTTACCCTTGAGCTCAGTACCGAGCATCATCTTAGGATGCCACGCCGTCATAGTCCTATACCACTCACCCCACCTTACGAAGACGTCGGACTCCACTATTCTCCTAGCTACAGCTAGGATCAGAGCCCACGTTAGCTCAGCAGTAGCCTCCGTAAGTACCCCGGGGGTGTTCGTTACGTATATCCCTAACTTAGTTGCACACTCTACATCTACGTTATCGAAGCCTACTGCGTACTGTGCTACTATCCTAAGTCTTGGTGCATTTGATAGTAGGTTACAGTCAACTCTATCAGTTAGTAGTGAGACTAGGGCATCTACACCCCTAACCTTCTCTAAAAGTACTTTGTAAGGTGGTTCGTAGTACCTATCCCAAATCTCAATATCGAAGTACTGGGAAAGCCTAGCAATAACATCATCAAACAGTTCCCTAGTTATGAAAAGCCTGGGCTTCAAGTATAGACCCCTTGAAAAGTTTACGCCGGGAGTTATAAACACTTCGAGTTCAAGCCATAGGAGGAAACGCTTTTATTGTATATCTAGAGTGTTTTCTCGGAGGTGTGCTGTGCAGGTACCTACCCTCAGCTTTAAGCCTATAGTAAGTGAACTTCTCGGTGAGGCGGCCTTCGTCTACATAGCTAAGGCTAGGGAGTTGGAGAGAGCTGGCCACAGGGTCATAAGCTTCGGTGTAGGTCAGCCGGATATACCGACCTTCCAACACATAATAGAGGCAGCTAAGAGGGCTTTAGACGAGAAGTTTACCGGGTATACCGAGACCCCCGGTATAAGGGAGTTGCGCGAGGCTATAGTTGAGTACCTCAACAGTAGGTACGGAACTGATGTAAGACCTACGGAGGTAATAGTAACTCCTGGAGCTAAGGGGGCGATATTCCTAGCTTTAGCGGCCTACCTAAACCCAGGTGACGAGGTCATAGTACCGGAACCCTCTTACCCGGCCTACCCGGAGGTGACTAGGTTCCTAGGTGCTAGACCTGTCTTCGTACCGCTTAAGTGGTTAGGACCTTCAGGAGGCTTTGTACTTGATGTTGAGGCCATAGAGGCGGCTATTACGTCTAGGACCAAGGCTATAGTAGTAAATAACCCGCACAACCCTACAGGAGCTCTCTTCACACCCTCCCAGGTAGATAGGATATACGAGATAGCTAGGGAGCGTAGGTTAATGCTGCTGGTGGACGAGATATACGATAACTTCATCTACGATAACCAGCCGTTTAAGTCCTTCCTATCGTTCGGTGACTGGAGAGACTACTTACTCTACGTAAACGGGTTCTCCAAGACCTTCTCCATGACCGGCTGGCGCCTTGGCTATCTAGTGGTCAGGGAGGAGGTCGCTACGAAACTAACTAGGTTAGCTGTTAACGTGTGGTCCTGTCCGGTATCCTTCGCTCAGAAGGCTGCTATAGAGGCTATTAAAGGGCCCTGGGAGCCTGTTAGGGAGATGATAAGGCTCTTCCAGCAGAGGAGGGACCTAATAGTTAGGAAACTGAGGGAGGTTAGAGGATTCGAGGCCTGGCCCAGTACCGGAGCGTTCTACGTGTTCCCAAGGATAGGTAGGGTCCTCGACGAGGTCGGGATCTCGGTTGAGGAGTTCGTTGAGAGACTACTCTACACCAAGTACGTCGTTACCCTACCCGGGACGGTGTTCCCGGATAAGGCTGGGCGGGAGTTCATAAGGCTGAGCTTCGCCGTAGACTCTAAGCTTATAGAGGAGGGGGTGGAGAGGATAAAGAGCTTTGTAGAGTCCCTGTATGCTAGGTAGTTTTAAGCTCCCATACGACAACCTCTCGGTGATGAGGAAGAGCCGAGGTGATCTATGAGCGAGTTATCCTTATCTGAAGCCCTCCCCAATCCCGTTGAGGGGGACCTACTGGAGCTCCGGGACGGTAGTATATGGGTAGTTAAGGGCTGCTGGCACGGGTACGGAGGTCTAGTAGCCCTTCCGCGGGTTGTTCTAGGGAGGAAGCTTAAGAGGTTTTCAGAGGCCCATGAGGTTACTCTAAGGTACTACAGGCACTTCATCAGGTATGTTGATATGATAGGTAGGGAGGTACCTATCGTCCCGCACCATGAGGTATCGAGGGTCTTAAGGTGGGGTGTGGAGGGTGTTAGACTTCAGCATCCACTGGTCTGCAGTATACTCGAGGAGCTGTGGGGGGCAGGTCTTAAGTGTGGTATAGCGGGTTCCTACCTAGGTGGCTACTACAGTAGGCTATCCGATATCGACGTACACTGCCTAGACCTACCGGGCTCGTACGGGAGACTACGCGGTCTGTACGAGAGCGGTGTCCTCGAGCGGATGAGCTCAGATAAGCTGTGGGAGGAGGTCTACGAGGTCTCGGAGGCTGTCGACCTAGCTAAGCACGTGCAGCTAATGAGTTATAAGCTACTTCAGGGGGTTTACAGAGGGGTTAGACTTACCATAAGATTCGTAAACTGTGATAGGATCAGACCCCTCCTAGGTCCTTACATAGATGTAAGACCGGCGGAGCTCCTACTCGAGGTTAGGGTCTCGGACTACCGAACCCCGACAGTAGTGGAGGCGGAGGTAGTTAGATCCTCTACCACCAGGGTACCTAGTACTCTATACCTGGTAAGCCATAGACTTAGGTTCGCCGAGATCCCCGAGGGGACCCTCTTGTATATCGAGGGACCTGTACGTCTAGCACCGAGCGGTCTCCACGTGGTAAATATCGACGAGTCCTCGATTAGGTGGCTACTCCCTCCGGGTTGTGGCGGGTGACCCCTCTCACACACCTAGCCCCCCTTAGTAAGGTGTAGAGTAGGGCTACGGGGTATGTAAGTCCTGTAAGTGCGGCTAGGTAGAAGCCTCGTAGTAGTGCTAGCACCGCTAGGCACAGGGTTACTAAGGCTGTGGCGTACTCCTCTAGATACTCAGAGAACCTCTCTGAGTCTCCACTACCCTTAGGTGTTACCGGAGCCTTAAGCTTGGCCCCCGCTACTCCGAGTAGAACCCCCTCCACTACTACAGGGGCTACGGCAAGGCCTGCTGCTGAGGAGGTTCCTAGGGTTCTTAGAGCCTCCGAAAGATCTAGACCTCTACTACTAGCGGTTCTAGCAACTACGTAGCTATAGATAGAGGCTATAGCCACTACGGGTAGAATGCTAAACGGGCTGAGGTCTACCTCTAGGACTAGAGCTAGGAGTGGTGTAGCTATAGACGCGGCTAGAGTTGAGAGTGCAGGTACGTACTGGAGCAGGTAGAGCCTAACCTCGAGGGATTTGAGGAGGCCCATACCCTTGAGGTACCTGAAGCTATACCTCAGACTCTCAACGGAGCCGTAGGCCCACTTAAGCTGCTGTATTCTTAGAGCCCTGTAGGAGGAGGGTACGAGAACCCTTAGGATGGCGTCATCGTCGTACAGTACCCTGAAGCCCCGCCCGTGTAGCTTCAGACCAACTATTACATCGTCCTGGAGTACCCCGTTCTCCCACCCCCCTATAGCCCTTAGGGAGCTTACCCTGAATAGAGTACCGGAACCTAAGGGGAATATTAGCAGTCCTAGCCTCTGCCTACCTCTGTAGAGGGCTGTAGCTACGAGGTCCGTCGAGAGGGCGAGGGCCTTAGCTATCCTAGTAGGCCTAGTCCAGTACCCCACCCAGTGCGAGACGCAGGCATCCGCACTCTCAACACACCTAGAGAGTCTGTAGAGGAAGTCCTTAGCCGGTCTAGCATCGACGTCTAGGATTACCAGGAAATCACCCTCCACAAGCTTAAGAGCGTAGTTTAGAGCAGCTACACGCCCACCAGGACCGCCTCTCCTAACCACCCTAACTGGTACGTTAATACCTAGGGACTGTACAGCCTGCTGAAGCCTACTAACGTAATCCTCATCGTCATCGGACACTACCAGTATCCTAGCATCTAGATCAGATTCTCTCAGAATGTTATCTAGGTAGAGTACCGAGGTAACCACCAGCTCTAGAGGTTCATTCTTTATCGGGATAGCTATGGTTACGGCCTTTCGGGTACAGCATTCAGTCCCCGGCCTTAGAGCTGCAGGGCGAAGCTCCCTAGAGCTAGCTAGGAAGAGTATGTGAAGGGATAGTACAGCTACTAAGGGGGAGAAGAGTACTATGAAGATCACGTTGAGTAGGCTCAAGGCCCCCACCCTAGCTTCGCGGTAGGTGAAACTGGTCCGTAGCCCGCTGTGCGCTAGATCCGTAGAGGTGAGCCAACCTCGGGGGTATCCCAGTCAACAGCCCTGTGCGAGTCCCCTGGGTAAGGCTAGGGCTGGAGAGAGTCTCCAGGAGTCTAGAGCTCAATGTGAAACCCCCGATTATCGTGCCCGCTGGTTTACAGTGTACCGTACCCCTCAATCCTACCATCACGAACTCCACTACCGGTTAACTAAAAAACCTCAACTACCGAGGTACTAGCCGCTGGTAAGGCCTAGTCTACTGAGAGAGCTAGTACGGTTAGGTCATTTACGTTGGTTCCCGTAGGTCCTGTGACTATAGCTCTACCCAGTCTACTTAGTAGGGTGTAGGTATCGTTTCTATCGAGGTACTCGTAGGGGTTTAGTCCCAGGTTGAGAGCTTCGTCGAATGCCCCCCCATCACATATACCCCCGGCGGCTGGGCTGTTTCCGTCTACTCCGTCAGAACCTATGGAGGCTAGTACTGAATTCCTGAGCCCCCTAGCTACTATGGAGTAGCCTACGCACAGCTCCTGGTTCCTTCCACCAATACCCCTCCCCCTAACCGTTACGGTGGTCTCCCCACCTAGTAGTAGCATGGTCTTACCCTCCTCCAGTTCGTACTTAGCTACGTACCTAGCTAACCCCCCTAGGAACCTACCTACCTCCCTAGCCTCGCCGACCATCATCGATGTCAGTATGCGTGTACGGTATCCGAGAGCCTCGGCCTCCCTCTTCATCTCCCTGAGGGAGATTACGTTACTCGCAACTATCACATTGGATACCTTAGCTAGTAGGGGGTCCCCAGGCTTTAGGGTCTCCGGAACCCTACCCTCAGCTCCAGCTGATATGAGTTCCCTAACCCTCTCCGGAACCCTACCCCAGACACCCCTCCTCCTGAGCACCTCCAGAGCATCTCTAAAGGTCGTCGAATCGGCCTCGGTAGGTCCGGAGGCTATGAACTCAACGGGGTCTCCGACGACGTCGGAGATTATCAGGGAGAAGACTCTGCCGGCCTTCTCGAGCATCCTCAGGAACCTACCGCCCTTTACTAGGCTTAGGTGCTTCCTAACGGTATTCAGTTCAACTATATCAGCACCGGCCCTCATGAGGAGGTCTGTAGTTAGTGCGATATCGCTGAGGTCGAGAGGTGGGTACGGGATCTCGAAGAGGGCTGAGCCCCCTCCGGATATTAGGACTAAGACCACATCCCCCTCCCTGAGGTTCCCCTCTAGGTACTCAACCAACCTCGCACTCGCCTTTAGGGTCCCCTCCCTAGGTATCGGGTGGTCCCCCACAGATACTTCAATAGCCTTAGGTAACTCGGGGACATCCCTAGTCGGAGCTATTACAATACCACCGAGTACTCGGTCCCCGAGGGAGTCCTCACAGCCTAGGGCCATCCCTATACTAGCCTTACCGAACCCTACTACGTGAACGCCTCGCCCAGCCTCAGTACACAGATCGTGGACGCAGAGTCTGCTACCCCGCAGGCTGAGGGCCCTCCTAACGGTCGACCTGGGGTCAGCTGCACGTAGACCCACCTCGAGGACCCTGAGAACATCCTCGTGTAGCCTAGACCTAGCTAACTGTTCCCAGTTCTTAATAACCCTCACACCTACGAACCCCCTCTACGGATTAGCGGGGTACTTATAATGCGTTCACCCCGAGCTCCATTAGGGGTAGGGGTAATGGTCTGGAGACCCAGCCCGGGGCTGAACCCTGAGACGGAGGAATGTAGTCCCAAACCTCCCCACACTAACAGGAACCCTCACACTTTAGGGTAGGGAGGGGGTCAGACCCGTTTTTAATAACTCTGCGACAACTATCTGGAGGCGATGTACTTAACCGAGGTGCTGGTAGCTCTTGTACTCACATGTCTAAACCTAGCTACCGAACTCGTGCTTAACTCTGCGGGTACTGCTACACTCCCCGCCTTTCAGGTACTCACGCTCTCCGCGTTGGTAGCTCTTTGTGGTTACGTTGCGTCTAGATCTAGAAGTCTTTTACTCCTACTAGCTGAAACCTCCTCCGTGATCTCACTGGTACTACCGTACTATCCTAGGTTAACGGCTACTCTAGGGCTTTACGCAGTTGGGGTTGTAGCTGGGTTAGTTAGGGTTGGTAGGGGTCTTGAGGTCTACCTAGGTACCCCGAGGTACTACTACTCAGTCCCAGTGTCTTTGGGTACCTCCCTCCTCTGCTCAGCTATCATAGAACTACTTGGGCTAAGACTGGGAAGTCCTGTAGTAGATTTAGTAGGGGGGCTTCTATCCGGTAGGGGTCTCCCCACTCCAGGGTTAGCTCTATCAGCTACAGTTGTCTTACTAGCCCAGGTCTACCTAGCTTCGCTTTGCCCGCAGGTAGTTGTGGTAGCCTTAACTTCATCTCTATCCCCGTACTCCCTACCGCTGGTCCCGGTCTTCCACACCTTCGGGTGGGTCATACCTAGTAGGGAGAGGAGGTACCTAACCCTAGGTAGGGTTGTAGAGGTAGTTAGAGGTCCCCCGGTATCCAGGCTTGAGGTCTCCTTCTGGCGCGGTGTTAACCGGAATGTAGTTGTAGTCGGTGCCTCTGGGACGGGTAAGTCGACCCTAGCTAAGGAGCTGGCCTCCAAACTTGCAGACCTAGGTATAGCTACGGTGGTTTTCGATGTTCACGGGGAGTACTGTGGTGAGTTACGGGGCTTTAAATGCTTAGACGCCGCAGAGCTATCTCTAAACATATTCAAGGCCGTAAGCGAGGAGGGGGTTAGGCAGAGGGTAGACTTCCTGGTAGACGTTGTAACAGACCTCTACGCCCTGGGGAGTCTGCAGAGGATAGCCCTATCCAAGGCCCTGCTGGAGACGTATAAGGAGAGGGGGGAGAGTGCAGACCTCAACAACCTACTGGACCTAGTTCTAAGAGCCTCCCAGGGTGAAGTCAACCTAGGGGTATCTCAGGCTGTGGTTAAGTCCCTAGTACCCTATGTAGAGAACCTAGTGTACGCCTTCAGGTCGGGTAGGGTACGTGTAGAGGACCTAGCAGACTCAGAGGTAGTCCTAGACCTCTCCAGACTTAGCGATGGAGTAGCTCAGATAGTTGTTGAGATAGTTCTAGAGGAACTCTTCGCACTCGCCCAGAGGTCGGGTAGGGAACTCGTCGTAGTAGTAGACGAGGTACACAGGTTCCTAAGGCGGGGTAGGGCCCTCCAGAAGGTATTTAGGGAGGGTAGGAAGTATGGTATCTCCGCGGTAGTGGTGACTCAGGACCCCCAGAGTATACCCAGGGACATAGTACTCAACTCAGCTATAGTCGTAGCCTTCGCCCTCCCAGAAGTCGCTACCGCACGCTACATAGCTAAACTCGTAGCACCTGAAAATCCCAGATTAGGCGAGAGAATAGCCTCCAAGCTAATGACCCTACCCCAGTTCAGAGCTCTCGTAGTAGTAGCTGAGAAAGGTTCATACGTGATTGAGCTAAGCCCTAGGGGGCAACGAACCCATGGATCTTAGGCCTCGCTAGCGAGGGGATATCCTCGGGTAGGAGACTTTCGGGATGGGCTTAGCTAACCACGACACTTAAGCTAACTAGCGGCGAAGACCTCAGCAAGAAGGGTGTGGGATCAGAAACACCCTACACTTAAAAGCTGGACCTCCTAGATACTGTATAGGTAGGAGTATGGGTAAGGTCTACACGTCGCTGGTGAAGAGGACTGCCAGGAGGTTGATGGAGTTATACCCTGGTGAGGTTTCGGAGGACTTTACTAAGAATAAGGAGCTTGTATCGAAGTACCTAGACGTTAGGTCTAAGAAACTCAGGAATCAGGTAGCCGGCTATCTAACACGTTTGGTTAAACTCTCTAAGAAGACCGTAGAGGCTCTGGGAGAGTCGGAGGTTTCTGATGAGGGTTAGGGTCCTACTGTACGGTCATTTAAGAGGTCTTGTAGGGTCCTCGGAGATAGGCTTAGAGCTCCCCGACGGTCTTACCGCGAGGGAGGTTTTCAGGTTCCTAGCCTCTAGGTATAGGGAGCTCGGAGACGTCGTAACACCCCAGGGTGAGGTGAGACCCCTCTACATAGTCTTCGTAAACAACTGTGACCTCGAGCTACTGGGGGGTTACAGCTACGTAGTTAGGGACGGCGATACCATAAGTCTGGTACCGGTAAGTCACGGAGGCTCTGTGGACGCTCTTGAGAGGTACCTGGAGGAGCTGAACTCCGTGAGAGTGAATGTGTGCTTCATCGACAGAGACCTCGCAGGTGAGGTTATTAAGCACATAGATACAATAGGGGAGAACTGCGTAGCTCAGGTTATCCCGGAGGAGTTCTACTACGGGAGGGGGTACGTGGCTCTAGTGGCCTACCTAGCTATACGTGCGTTTAGACTTGGTCTGAATGTCAGTAGACGTAAGTCTATAGAGTTCCTCCTCTACTACTTCGGTAGTAGACAGATAAGCGAGGTCCTAGCTAGGCTGGGTAGCTCTAGGTCGAGTAGGTATGTGGTCGTACTTGCGTGTGTAGGGCCGAGTGAAACCGAGGGAGGCGGCAGGTACATAGCCGACCTGCTAGCTAGGTGTAGGGTAGGACCTGAGGAACCTCCGAGACCCCCACTGGAGGTTCTCGAAAGAGTGTCTGCGGGGATACTGAGAATCCTCAGCTAGGAAGCACCTAGAGAAAGCTTATAAGTTAGTACCAGAAGCTGTGGTTGAGTGATACCCATGTTCGAGGAGGAGTGGTGGGAAGAAGAGGAGGAATGGTGGGAGGAAGAGGAGGAGTGGGAGGAAGAGGAAGAGTAACGGCTACCGGTTTTTAGTTATAACTGAAAGTCTCGCCCTTTAGGGCGGGGAGGAGATCAGCTCCTTAGCTGGTCCCGCCTAGCTAGGTTCGAAAGAGGTTTTATGTTTTAGACCTTCCTTTGCTAAAGTACAGCAGTATATGGGGGCTGGTGGATGGTTCGGGTAGCTACCGTTGAGAAGGACCTCTGTAACCCTAGGAAGTGTCAGCTAGAGTGTGTCCGCTTCTGCCCCGTTAATAGGGCTGGTAGGAAGGCTGTAGAGGTACCTGAGGAACTAGGTAAGGCGAGGATCTACGAGGAGGTCTGCGTCGGGTGCGGTATATGCGTTAGGAAGTGTCCCTTCCAGGCCATAAGTATTGTGAATCTACCAGATGAGCTCGAGAAGAGGGTGGTCCACAGGTACGGCCCCAACGCCTTCAAGCTCTACGGACTCCCCGTACCGCAGGAGGGGAGGGTAGTGGGTATAATAGGTAGGAATGGGGTAGGTAAGACTACGGCTGTGAGGATCCTGGCTGGGGAGATCGTACCTAACCTGGGGAGGTACGACCTGAAGCCCAGCTGGGATGAGGTTCTGAAGTTCTTTAGGGGTACCGAGCTCTACAACTACTTCTCTAAGCTAGCTGATAGGAAGCTCAGGGTTGTACATAAGATCCAGCACGTAGACCTCGTGAGGTCCTACGTTAGGGGGTATGTAGGTGAGGTACTGGAGAGAATCGATGAGAGGGGGATCCTCGGGGAGGTTAGGAGGGACCTAGACCTCGGCAAGCTCTTCGATAAGAAGGTACCGACACTGAGCGGTGGGGAACTCCAGAAGGTAACCGTAACTGCGGCACTACTGAGGAGTGCCGATGTCTACGTCTTCGACGAACCAGCTAGCTACCTAGACGTAAGTGAGAGACTTAGGGTGGCTAGGGCTATAAGGACGTACATCCCCAAGAACTCCTACGCTCTAGTCGTAGAGCACGACCTCGCAGTAGTTGACTACGTAGCAGACCTAGTGTCGGTAGTCTACGGTGAGCCGGGGGTCTACGGGATCTACTCGAAGGTGTACTCCGTAGGCTCGGGGGTTAACCACTTCCTCACCGGCTACCTACCGGCTGAGAACGTGAGGATTAGGAGCGAGCCGGTGGTGTTCAACATGCAGCCGGAGCAGAGGTTGGTTGAACTCGGTAGTAAGCCGGTCTACCTCTCATGGCCCAGTATGTCTAAGGAGCTCGACGGCTTCAGACTCGAGGTTGAGGGTGGTGAGGTGAGGGTAGGGGAGGTAGTGGGTGTTGTGGGACCTAACGGTATAGGTAAGACGACCTTCGCCCGCCTAATCGTGGGGGAGTTGGAGCCTGACGAGGGTTACGTCCCGTTTAGGGGGCTCAGGATCTCCTACAAGCCTCAGTACATAAAGGTTGAGAGCTACCCCTGGACTACGGTAGGTGAGGCTCTGGAGGAGCTGACCAAGGAGGGTATAGCCTCCTCCGAGTGGTTCGGTGAGGAGGTTATAAGGAAGTTCAGGTTACACAGGATCCGCGATAAGAGGATCTCCGAGTTAAGCGGTGGGGAGCTCCAGAGGTTCTCAATAGCTGTAGCCCTCGCTAGAGACGCAGAGCTCTACGTCCTCGACGAGCCGTCGGCCTTCCTAGATGTAGACGAGAGGCTGGCCGTGGCGAGAGCTATTAGGAAGATAATAGAGGGTAGGAAAACGGCCTGCCTAGTGGTAGACCACGACCTAATGCTAATCGACTACATATCGGATAGGATAATAGTGTTCTCGGGGGAGCCTGGAGTTAGTGGGAGGAGTGTAGGCCCCCTAGACGTTAGGAGGGGTATGAACTCCCTACTTAGGGAGTTGGAGGTGACGTTCCGCCGGGACGTGAAGACCGGGAGACCCAGGATCAACAAGCCGGGCTCCTACCTAGATAGGTACTTGAAGAGTATAGGGGAGTACTACTACACCAAGCCCGCCGAGGAGGCGCCGAGTAGCTGAACACACCATCAGTACGGGACTGCCTTCACTATACCCAATCTACTGAGGAGGTCGCAGGTAGCACACAGTCTTCTTCCGTATGCGGTTGGAGAACCGCATAACTCGCACTGCGGTAGCTCCGGGAGCTGGGAGGCCTTACTGAGTAGTACTCTCTCTACATAGCTATCTACAGCTTCCAGCACCTTTAGTAGAGTACCCGGCCTAGATAGCTCCACCTCGTAGAGGTAGTCCCTAAGCTCGGCCCTTAAGGTCGGTCTGGAGGTTATGTAGGGGCACTCAGCACCTTGGAATCTAAAGCCCTTTAGGTAGGCGTATACCGAGGTCTCCCACTCGTAGACCTTCCTTAGGGGCTTTACCCTCTTAACGAAGTAGCGGCTTAGGGTTGGACTCAGGGGGTGGTTCTGTATTAGTCTCGCGGTATCCCCCCTCAGGATATTCATGAGGGAGGTCTGGACCTCGTCATCTAGGTTGTGGGCTGTGAGTACCTTATCGTAGCCGTGTACCCTAGCTACGTAGTTTATAGCCCTCCTTCTTAGAACACCGCAGTATGTACAGGGGCTCACCCCTAGGTTCCTTAATGAGCCTAGCTTAACTACCTCGTCAAGACTGTAGCCTACGAAATCCTTAAGTGTAACGATATTTATGTCTATACCGTAGGTTCTAGAGCTCTGCTTAAGCCACTCCAGGTCCTCCTCCCTGTTATACCCCTCTATACCCTCTACAACGGTTACTATACCGACCCTACCTACGTCATGCAGCTCCTTAACCACATCCATAAGTACGAAGCTATCCTTACCCCCAGATAGGGCTAGGAGGAGCCTATCCGATGGTGAGAACATACTGTACCTCGCAACCTCTCCTCTAACTCTCTCAACTATATCTGCAGTAAAGCACTCAGCACAGAGAGCTCTCCTACTGTGCTTCTGGAGGACCCTAGCCTCCCTAACTCCGCAGACCTCACACACCTTCAATTAGTAACCCCCCAGTAGGTTGGGCGTACATCAAGGTGTAGTGGGCCCGCGGGGACTCGAACCCCGGACCTCCGCCTCTCGCAGGCTCCTAGAGCTCGTAAGGGCGGCGTCCTAACCAGCTAGACGACGGGCCCCTTAGTAAGTATCTACAGCTACAGCTTAAAAGTATTAACGTGTGGTACCCTACTTGAGTAACCTCACCACTATAAGGTTTCCAGACGTAGAGGTAGGTATTTCACAGCCCTCCGCAAGTCCGGCTAGGAACCTCCTCAGCAGCTCCCTAGCTCCAGAGCCTGGTACTAGTACTAGGCTATCCCCTCTTACTACAGCTATATTGATATCCGTAGCTAACCTCTCAATAAACTCAGTACAGCTAAGTCCCAGTTCCTTAAGGGCGGACCCCACCCTAGACCCTACCTCAGCTGTGTACTCAGGTGTGCGGGGTCCGTCGAGTAGCTCTAGAGGTAGGTAGGTAAACCCAAGCTTACTTAGTACTGTCTCAGCCCTCTTCTCAGCTAGTAGACTCGGTGCGAAGTACCCGGCTCTCTCAGCCTCTATAACCTCTTCGAAGAGCTTCCTCAGGTAGTTAGCTAGGCTCATACCCCTTGAGTGGGCTATCGCCTTAACCTCCTCAGCTAGGTGTAGGTCTACCCCGAGGGTCCTCCTACTCCTCGGCAAGCTTACCCACTCTGAGGACTATTAGGGAGCTACCTACAGTAATACTGTAGTCCTCCAGGTCGTAGCCTCTAGCTAACCCCTCAACTAGGCACCTACCTAACTCCAGAAGCTCCCGCGAGGGGTTTACAAGACTTATAACGAACTTAACCTCACCAGTGTTGGAGTCCCTGGAGACGTCGATCGAGGAACTCGGGAACCACAATCCTAGGGAGTTCCTAACCTCGGATACCGTAACAGCTCTCTTAGCTCTACTAAGTTCCCCAAACCAGGACCCCATCCTAGTAAGCTCCGAGCAGAGTTTCTCGAAGGTATTCCTATCTACCTTACTTAGAACCTCCTTAACTACATTTTCAGGTAGTACTATACCGCCTAGCCGCCTGATGTCCGTATAGGCATCTACCATAGATAGGGAGTCCAGTACATCCCTCCTATACCTTAAAACCCTTAGGACCTCGACTAGGATCCTCTCTATTAGAACTGTGTACGGTATACCCAGTCTCTCAGCTACCTTAATCGCCTCAATTAAAACACTCTCAGGAATAGCTACGAACCTCCTACTAGACACAGCAGCACCAGAGGACTCTCCGAGGTAGAGTATATAAGTGTGTACAACGTAATACACTAGTACACCACGAGCCTATTACGGACTACCAACTACTCTGAAAAAGTATCAAACTACTAAAGCTTTATAAGGTACCACGCTAAGTCTACACGAAGTAGGGTGTGGAATGGGGAGTAGGGGGAGGATAAGTCTAGAATCCGTATGCGGAGGACTACCGGAGGAACTCTGCGTCCAGATAAGTTCCGAGCAGCAGATCGTCAAGATACGTATCGAGAAGAGGAAGTTCGGTAAGGAGGTAACGGTAATAGAGGGTTTAGATGGAGACGTCTACAACCTAAAGGAGATAGCTTCTAGACTTAAGTCTAAGCTAGCTGTAGGTGGTACCGTTAAGGATAACCACATAGAGCTTCAGGGGAACCATAAGGCAAGGGTTAGGCAGATACTTATCGAGGAGCTCGGAATACCTCCGGAAAACATAATAACGATCGAGTCCGAGGAGTAGTTTAAGCTAAAAGAACTATTTTACTTTTTCTAAAGCTCCTTATGGAAGCCTCATCTTTTAAGGTAGGGATGGGTAGGAAGGCTTTACGTGTTTCCTATTGGTTGTACTCGTTGATGGGTGTTTTAGGTTCTGTGAGCTTCAGGTAGTGTTCGATGCTAATTCAGTAATTCCGAGTCCCGACCGAGATAGGGGTAGT
>JAJHQJ010000034.1 GCA_020833415.1 Desulfurococcaceae archaeon
GATGGACCCGGCCATCCCAGCTCTTACGAAACCTGTAGGTACTGGTGCGTTTAAGTTCGTCGAGTACGTTAAGGGTAGCCACATAATACTGGAAGCTAATAAGGAGTACTTTAAGGGGTCTCCGTGCATAGATAGGCTGGTCTTCAAGATCATCGCAGACCCGACGGCCGCCCTCCAAGCGTTCTTAGCAGGGGAGGGGGACGTCCTCAACCACAGACCCCCCCTCAGCGAAATACCGAAAATAAACGCCACCCCGGGTGCGATAGTCCTCATGAGGCCTGTCCCCAGTAGGTGGTACATAGGCTTCAACCTCCTCAACCCCCTCCTCTCTAATAAGAAGTTTAGGTTAGCAGTGGCTCACGCCATCAATAGGAAGGAGGTAGTGGAGAAAGCTATGGCTGGCTTCGGCTTCCCAGCTGAGGGGGCATACACCCCGGTAATATCCTGGGCCTACAACCCATACGCTAGGATGCCGGAGTACAACCTAACCAAGGCTAATGCCTTACTAGACGAGCTAGGCTTCACCTCGAGAGATCCTGAGGGCTATAGAACATTCCCCAACGGTACGAGGCTAAGGCTCCGCTTTACAGTATTCTCGGGAGCTGAGGAGGAGGACATAGCGAGAGTGATTAAGGAGCAGCTAAGAAAGGTCGGAATAGAGGTAGTCATAGAAGTGTACGAGATAGCTACGTGGGAGTCGAAGGTCGTTAAGAGTAGGGACTTCGACCTAGCTCTCTGCGACGGTTTCCAGGGGCCGGATCCGGATAACATGAGGATAAGGTTTGCTCCGGGAGCCTACATAAACTTTGCTAACTACAGTAACATGGAGTTCCTAAGAGTACTCGAAGAGGCCTCGAGGGAGTCCAATATTGAGAGGAGGAAGTACCTCTACTGGAGAGCTCAGGAGATCTTCGCTGAGGACCTGCCGTACCTAATCCTCGCAGACCTCGTAGGGTTCTACATATATAGAACGGAGTGGCACAACCTGCCGTGGCACCTACCTGGAGTAGTCTGCATAGGGTGCTACGAGAGAGCGTGGTGGGAGAGGGGTACTGCAGTAGCACCACCGTCACCAACACCGACGCCTACGCCTACACCAACTCCTACTCCCACCCCCATAACTTTAACCTCGGTTCCGACTACTATTGTAGTAACGCAGACCCTCCCCACCACGGTCTCAGCTATTGAGAGAGTTGTTGACTGGGGTACTACGACAGCCGTAGCTGTAGTAGCTCTTCTAGTAGGGGTAGGCTTAGCTTACGGGTTAGCTAAAGCTAGGAGAACTAGGTAGGGTTTTTAGCAATGAGCTTTTTTGCTTATACCCTTAAGAGGATTGCCTACGGAACTCTAGTAGTAGTGATAATAGTAGCTACCAACTTCGTGATAGTTAACCTAGCACCTGGAGACCCAGCTGTAGCTATGGGTGGGGAGCTAGTACTCAGTAACCCTGAGTACATTAAAGCTGTTAGGGAGAGGTGGGGGCTTGATAAACCCCTCATCTATAGGTTACTCCACTACCTGTACAACGTATTCCTAAGGCTAGACCTCGGGTACTCCTACAGATACCTTGAGCCCGTGTCTAAGCTTATAATCGAGAGACTTCCGTATACCCTACTACTGACGATCACTAGTAGCCTCCTAGCCTTTGCTCTAGGGCTCCTAACCTCAGTAATCTCGGTTAGAAGGTTAGGAAAAACCGACACAGCTCTTACAGCATCTTCACTAGTACTGTGGTCTGTACCCGTCTTCTACCTCGGTATAATGTTGGTGTGGATCTTCAGTGTTAACCTTAAGCTATTCCCAGCAGCTGGGCTTATTGACGTTAGGAACCCCAAGACAGGGATCTACTACGTTCTCGACGTACTTCACCACGCATTTCTACCGGTAACGACCCTAGCCCTAGCTCTCTACCCGGCGTACTACAAGTTACTGAGGGACACCATGGTCGAGGTTCTTAGCGAAGACTTCGTCATGACGTTTAGAGCTGTAGGGCTGGATGAGGGTAGGCTTGTTAGAAGGCACGTACTACGTAATGCGTTAATACCTGCAATAACCCTACTGGGGCTACAGCTAGGCTACTCCGTAGCAGGTGCCGCCCTAATCGAAAACGTCTTTGGGTGGCCCGGTGTAGGTAAGTTACTCCTCGATGCTGTCTACGTAAGGGACTACCCCGTCATAATGGGGGTATTCCTAATAACTTCAATAACCGTTGTAGCAGCTAACATAGTCGTAGACTTGGTGTACGCTGCGTTAGACCCGAGGGTTAGGGTGGGAAGGTGAGTAGAGTGTTTGAGGTACTAAACCACCTAGTAGGGGACGGTTACGGTATTGTAGGTGTTGTGCTAGTAGCTCTCATGGTGTTCCTAGCTGTGGGAGCACCCCTCCTACCTCTACCCGACCCCAACTCCGTAGACTTCCCCCGGTTCTTACCGCCGTCCCCAGAGCACCCCTTCGGAACGGATAACCTCGGGAGCGATGTTATGAGTAGAACTATCTGGGGTGCTAGGGTATCTATAGCGATAGGTCTTGGAGCTGCCTTGATATCGTCCCTACTAGGAGCTCTCCTCGGGGCCGTAGCCGGTCTCTTGGGGGGTGCTGTCGACGCTACTATAAGCAGGGTTATAGAGATATTCCTAATGCTGCCTACGTTCTTCTTAGCAGTACTTATGGCGGCTCTCTTCGGTAGTAGTATGGCTAACCTCATGGTAATAATAGGGATAACTACGTGGCCTACTACAGCTAGGATCGTGAGGGGTGCCACCCTCTCAGTTAAGGAGAGGCTCTTCGTTGAGGCGAGCAGGGCCCTGGGCGCTAGCTCCCTCCTACTTCTGCGCAGGCATATACTACCCAACATAATGGCTCCAACCATTTCCTATACGATCCTGCAGATCGGGAGGGCTATACTTATTGAGGCCGGGCTGAGTTACCTAGGCCTCGGAGATCCGAACGTACCTAGCTGGGGTAGGCTCATATATCGAGGACAGGCGTACGTGTTCTCAGCCTGGTGGATAGCTACGTTCCCAGGGCTCTTCCTAGTCTTAACCGTACTGGGGTTTAACCTCCTCGGAGACTCCCTACTGAGGTACATCAACCCCAAGTTAAGACGGCTTTAAGACTACTCCTCAACTAATGAGCTCAGCCTCTTAAAAGAGCTCTCAATCTCTTCATTACCACGGATATCCGCGTACTCTGTTCCAATATTACGCGTTAACCTATTAATAACGATACGAAGGGCTTCGGAGTAGCTAGCCGAATCGGGGGAGCCCTAGCCTCCTAAGGTGGGGTCCCTACCTACACCTCAGTTAAATACGTAGGTTTTACTACGTTAACCCCTCCCAGGTCCTACCCCTCCTAACCCACCTGCCCCTTACCTCCCGGTACTTCCGCGTAACGCTCTCCAGGAACCTGGGGTCCGCATATACGACCAGCCGGTCCTCCAGTACCTCCACTAGGAACGTGCTCTTACCCTTGAGCCTCCTCACTACGTCGTAAGCCTCCCTAGGGTCTCCGGGTAGGTTGTCGGCGACTACTAGTACGTCTACGTCGCTATCGACTAGGTAGTCAGTGCGTGCTCTGCTCCCCACGATGTAGACCACTACGAGCTCCCAACCTAGCTCAGTACACCTAGCCCTAGTAGTGAACCTCCCAGCCCTCCCCAGGGCTACCTTCTGGGACCTCAGACAGAAACTGCCTTACCCACTCCACAACCCTCCCAGCCCCTCGGTAAGCTCCCGCGTCCTACCCTCCGCGTAGAGCTCGCAGGGTAGTGCGTTAGCCGCGTTCGGATACCCGATACAGAATTGAAGGATGGGATTTGGGGCTAGCCTCCGGCGTATAGGGGCATGATGAGTACTTCGTCTCCGTCGTTTAGGACCTGCCCCTTCTTCGGGAACCTGTAGTTGACGTACACCACGCCCTTACTCCTCACCTCCTCTAGCTCCTTCGATACGAGCTCCACTAGGTCCTCCACTGTTGCGTTCTCGTCTAGCTCGTACACCCTCTCCTTACCTAACCTCTCCGCGAATACGGAGATGAACTTTACCCTAACCCTCTTCAAGGCCTACCACCACGTGTTTCCGGGTCTACCCGCTTACTGTACTCTTACGAGCCTTATTACTCTTGAGGGGCACATGGAGATGCATGCTGGTGCTAGCCCGGCTAGCCTGAGGGGTTGGCAGAGGTCGCAGTTGAGTATCTCCTCCCCGGTTATCCTGATAGCCCTTACGGGGCACGCGTAGAAGCAGTCCTTACACACGTTGCACCTACTTACGTCGATGATTACCTCACCTAGACTACCCCTAACTATGGCGTTCCTCCTACAGGCTGCTACGCACCTCGCGTTAGTACAGTGTAGGCACGATGTTGGGAACACCAGACCCTCGTCAGTCCTCCTAACCCTAATCACCGACCTACCGTCGTGGATGAAGCTGCACACCGCATTACAGGTCTCGCAACCCATACACCTCCCGTAGTCGAATACCCTGGTGAACGGTGCTAGGGAGGTACACGTACTGAGGTCGACCCCGGCGTACCTACTCAGGAAGGAGCATACGGACTCGGCTAGACCGCTACTCCACGGTGTAAACTCGACCGCAACTCCCCCACCAGATCTCAACCTCCTCACTAGGTTGGAGACACTAACCCTCTCACCGGTTAGAAGGGAGTCTATGGTCTTCGAGGCCCTCAGTGCGTGGTCTACGGCTAGCCCTATCTTCGAGGGCCCCGTAACTACGTCACCTACGGCGAAGATGTTGGTGTTGGGTACCCTATAGTCACCCCCAACGGTGAGCCTCCCGGAGGGGTCGACGTACTTCACTAGGTCCCCTCCGTAGATGGGGGGTGTAGGTACCTCACCAACAGCGACCACGATGAGGTCGGCCTCCACGACGAACTCCGTCCCGGGGACCGGTACGGGTGTGGGTCTACCGCTAGCATCCGGAGGGCCTAGCCTAACCCTCACGAACTCCACCCCCCGGGCGTAGCCGTTCTCGACGACAACCCTCTTCGGCTGGGCTAGCTCAACCCACCTAACCCCCCTCGCTACGAGCTCCCTAATCCTAAAGGCACCTGCAGGAGCCTCCCTCACTGTCCTCCTATACACTAGGTGTACCTCGCCAACCCCACACGATAGGCACTCCTCAGCTACGTCAACAGCTGATAGACCGGCCCCCACGATTACGACCCTCCTCACACCGCGTAGTGGGTCGTACCCGGCTAGACCTAGTTCAACCAACCTCCTGTGGTACAGGAGGTTCAGTGCTGTAGTAACATTCGCGGAGTCCTCACCCTCAACTCCTAGACGCCTCGACCTCCACGTACCTGTAGCGACGACAACAGCGTCGTAGGACTTCGACAGCTCAGCTAGGTCCACCCTCCTCTCAACAAACTCATCACCCTCATCCCTACCCTCGCCTAGGGAGACCTTCGCCCTAAGGTAGAACCTAACGCCGAGGTTCTGCTCGAGGTCCCTCCACCCCTCTACAACCTCGTTGAGGGCTATCCTCGTACGTGGGATGGCGAAGGTCATCAACCCCCCGGGGTATGGGAGCTTATCGAATACATCAACTTCGTAACCCCTACAGGCGAAGTAGCCGGCTACGGTAAGACCTGCGGGGCCTGCACCGACAACCGCGATCCTCCTCCCTACCCGTCCAATAGGTTCTCTACACAGGAACGCGAACTTCACGGAACTACGCCCTCACACCGTACTAACTAGAAATATAAACATTTAAAAACGGGAGACTACCCGTTTTCAACATTTATATTTAAACTACCCATAGTACAGCCCGAAGGTGTGGTTTAGTGCCTCTTGGAGGTTATATGGGTAGAGTCCTAAGGGTTGATCTATGGAGAGAGAAGGTCTACGTTGAACCCCTACCGGATGAGAAGGTTCTGAGGAAGTGGATTGGTGGTAGGGGATTAGGGGTATACTACATACTTAGGGAGGTAGACCCGAAGGTCGATCCCCTAAGCCCTGGAAATAAGGCTATAGTCGCTACAGGTCCTGTAACCGGTGTTGCTGCAGTTCCCTCTAGTGGTAGGTGGTGCTCGGTTACTAAGTCCCCGCTGACGAACTCTATCCACGACTCTCAGAGTGGTGGTAAGTTCGGTCCGGTACTGAAGTTTGCAGGTTACGATGTGGTGATTATCGAGGGTAGGGCTGAGAGGCCTGTCTACCTGTGGGTACACGATGGGAAGGCTGAGCTCAGGGATGCTAGGCACCTGTGGGGTAGGGATACTCACAGTACGACTGACACTATAGTTGAGGAGCTGGTACCCGAGGTCGGTAGGGATGAGGCTAGGAAGGTAAGTGTTGCTTGTATAGGTCCTGCAGGTGAGAGGTTAGCTAAGATCGCCTGCATAATCAACGATAAGAACAGGGCAGCTGGTAGGGGTGGTCACGGAGCTGTCTGGGGGAGTAAGAACTTTAAGGCGATAGCTGCCTACGGAAATATGAAGCCTAAGTTCGCCCGTGAGGAGAGAGCTGAGGAGCTTGCCGAGAAGTGGATGGACATGATCAAGAGGTCCCCGGTAACTAGCGAGGGGCTACCGAAGTACGGTACGGCAGTCCTCGTTAACATAATAAACGCCCACGGGATCTTCCCGACGAGGAACTTCCAGACCGGGGTATTCCCGGAGGCTGAGAGGATCAGCGGTGAGACTATCGCGAGGGATATTATGGACTGGGAGAAGCAGAAGGAGGAGATATGCTGGGGCTGCCAGATCGGCTGCGCTAGGTACACTAGGATAACCAAGCCACCGTTCACGGGTGAGGGTGGGGGTCCGGAGTACGAGACCGTGTGGGCCCTGGGTGCCCAGACGGGTACGGGCGACCTAGCAGCTGTATCGAAGGCTAACTACCTCTGCAACGAGCTAGGCCTAGACACGATCAGTATGGGGCACGTGATAGGTACGTTCCTGGAGCTAGTCGAGAAGGGGAAGATACCGCCGGAAAAGCTTAGGGGGCTTAAGGCTACCTGGGGTAGTGGTGAGAGCCTCGTAGAGCTAACCTGGAGAACCGCCTACAGGTCGGGTATCGGTGACGACCTAGCCGAGGGTGCCCTGAGGCTGGCCACCAAGTACGGTGCCCCGGAGCTAGCGATGGTCGTTAGAGGTCAGGAGCTACCGGCATACGACCCGAGGGGGGCTCAGGGACACGGCCTAGCTTACGCAACCAGTAACAGGGGTGGCTGCCACCTGAGGGCCTACCTGATATCACCGGAGATCCTCGGCATACCGGTTAAGGCCGATAGGTTCGAGACCAGGGGTAAGGGTAGGATGGTTAAGGAGATGCAGGACGCCTTCGCAACGATAGACAGCATGGTCGTCTGCAAGTTCGTGACCTTCGCCTACTACGTGGACGTCCTAGCCGAGCAGCTCTCAGCTGTAACCGGGTGGGACATAACACCGGAGGAGTTCTACAGGATCGGTGAGAGGATCTACAACGCCGAGAGGGCCTTCAACGCCCTAGCCTTCGGCGATGGCGAGGAGTACGACACCCTACCGAAGAGGCTACTAGAGGAGCCGATGCCCGAGGGCCCGGCTAAGGGTCACGTAACGAGGATTAAGGAGATGCTACCCGAGTACTACGAGGCTAGGGGCTGGATCAGGGGTAGACCTACGAGAGCTAAGCTCGAGGAGCTGGACCTCAAGTGGCTAGCAGATAGGCTGGAGGAGGAGGGACTACTCCCCGGCTAACCCTCTCCACAAGTCGTTTTTAGTTATACACCCCCTCCCCACCTAGCTGGGTGTAGTGGTGGGTAGCCTGAGGATCGGGGACTGGGTTATCGAGCCCGCCCAGACCTTCGGCCCGCGGGAGGTGGTTCTGGAGGTTACGACGCGCTGCAACCTGCAGTGCGTACACTGCTTCAGGTTCGCGGTCCGGGGCTTTAGGTACGTGGACATGGACTACGGGTCCTTCAGGAGGGTTGTGGACAACGCCGTGGAGTCCGGGGTCACCAGGTTGGTCTTCAGTGGGTGGGGTGAGCCGACGGTCAACCCGTACGTACTGGACATGCTGAGCTACGCTAAGAGTAGGGGGCTTACGGTAGTACTCAACACAAACGGCGTGAGGCTCGCCGAGCTAGCCGAGGACCTAGTTAGGGTGGGGGTCGACGAGCTCTACGTCAGTATAGACGCTGTCGACGTAGACCTATACGAGAGGATTAGGAGACTAGGGAGCCTCTCCGCGGTGTCTAGGGGTCTCGAGAGGCTGTTCGAGTGTAAGAGGAGGGCTGACTCCAGGAGGCCGGTAGTTAAGACTATATTCACCGTGACTAGGCTCAACGTAGGTAACATAGCGAAGCTACTGGACTACGCGGTCGAGGCCAACATCCTGGAGGTCTACCTAAGCCTCTACATCCCCTACGAGGGCGGTGAGGTCGGGCTTAGCTGCGAGGACGGGGAGTGCCTAGCCGAGCTCAGGGCCCAGCTCGAGAGGGTGGCCGTTAAGGCTATCAACATGCCGGTGAGAGTCTGGACCCCGAACCTCTCGTCGTACACATCGAGG
>JAJHQJ010000011.1 GCA_020833415.1 Desulfurococcaceae archaeon
AACCGGGTGGCTGCCCCTTCTACTACCATACCCCGCTTCTGCTAGGAGCTCCAGGCGATTCGATACGTCATCTTGCGGAACACCGATCGACCTAGCCATACCCTCTATAGAGTAGCCGCCCCCCAAGCGCCCCGCGGATGACAGATGTAAAGATGTAAACCCGATGTAGGTGCAGGGAATCTGTAAACCGCCCTAGGGAACCCTTTAGGCGGGAAGGGGGGTCAGGCACGTCTTCACAGGTTGTCTTCACTTAAGAGCTTCTCCAGGTTTAAGTTTTAACCCTACTTATGCTGGAGTTGAGCAGGAGCTCAGCTCGGGCGAGGCTGGGGCTATGTCTCGGGAGCCTCCGTACGTAGACCTTAGTAGGGGGTTTAAGGAGGTGCTGAGGGTTATCGAGGACTACGGGGTTCAGCTTGAGAGCCTGTGGATCATACCTGAGAGGGATAGCTCCGGCTCACTGAGGGAGAGATACCACGGTGAGTTCGTTGCCCAGGTACCTAGGAACGCTATCGTTAGGTTCACCAAGCCCTATGAGCTAGTCCTAGACCCGTTCGTAGGCTACGGTACTACGTTAGTTGAGTGCCTCAGGCTCGGTAGACACGGTATAGGTGTTGAGGTCGAGCCCGGCATCGCTGAGGTAGCTAGGAGGAGGGTCGCTAGTGAGTCCAACCCCTACGGTGTTAGGGTCGAGGTCGTAGTGGGTGATAGTAGGAGGGTTGACTTCAGGAGGCTGATCGAGGAGAGGGGGTTTAAATTTGTAGACCTAGTCATAGCCCACCCACCGTACTACGACATAATCAAGTACGGGGACTCACCGGCTAACCTCTGCAACGCCCCCAGCCTGAGGGAGTTCCTTAGGTGGTACGGTGAGGTAGTTGACAACGTCCTCAGGGTACTGAAGCCCGGAAGCTACTACGTACTGGTCGTAGGCGATAAGTACGAGGACGGTGAGTGGGTACCCCTAGGCTTCTACACCATGAGTGAGACGCTTAGGAGGGGCCTTAGGCTCAAGGCTATATGCGTTAAGAACATAGAGGAGACAACAGCTAAGAGGGGTAACGTAAACCTGTGGAGGTACAGGGTTTTAAAGGCGGGTACCTACTACTTCAAGCACGAGTACGTGATGTTCTTTAGGAGGGTCTAGAGGTCTGAAGGTACTTACCTAGGAATAGGGCTGTGTACAGTAGGAACTTAGCTAGGGAGCTCCTCTCCAGGCTTATGGCGTGGCCTATGTCCGGGATTACGTGGAACTCGAAGGTCTTACCTAGCTCAGCTAACCTCTGGACGAACCTCATTACCGGCTTAAGCGGTGTCCTAGAGTCGTTCTGGGGTTGTACTATGCATAGCGGGGCCACCACGTTCTCTACGTAGTTTATCGGGGACCTCTCCCTGAATAGCTCCCTCTTACCGGCGAACAGGATCTCCTCGAAGCGCTTGAAGAAGGTGTCGGCTAGCTCGTACATCTCCTCCCAGTCAGCTACCGGAGCTCCAGCAACACCACACCTCCATAGGTTGGGCTTCCTAGTTAACTGCATCAGGGTTGTGTAGCCTCCGTAGCTATAGCCTACTACAGCTACTGAGTCCCCGGATGCTAGCCCCCTCTCCACAGCCCAGTTACGTGCTGCAGCTACGTCCTCCATATCGGCACCACCGGGGTCACCTATATCCATCTTCCTAAACCTCTGGCCGTAGCCTGTGGAACCTCTGAAGTTCGGGGCTACTACGTGGTACCCGAGAGCTGCTAGGGTTACGATTATTGGGGACCACGAGTCGGCTACCTCAGCCCACGGACCTCCGTGCGGGTAGACCACCGTTGGTCCGGGCTTTGGCACTACAGCACTCTCAAGTACGTACGTAGGTACCCTAACCCCGTCGAAGGACCTGACCTCAGCTAGGTACACATCGCCGAGCCTCCGGGAGATATCCTCTGGTAGGTCCGCCCCCTCGAGAACCTCGTAGTTAAGCCCCACAAGGTCTACGGAGAGTACCTTCGGAGGGGTCTTAAGGGTTGAGTGGACTACGTAGGCCCTACCACCGTGTAGTACTGCCGATGATACGAAGCCTGTATCGAAGCCGACCAGCCTACCATCTACGTAGAGGTGGGCCCTACCATCCCTCTTAGCTATAGCCCACACCAACCCGTCGTCAGTCCACCCGTAGTCTACGAACTCCACAGGGTCGAAGAGCTCCATATCCCTCCACGAGGTCTGAGCCTTACTTAGCTCACCGCTCTCTAGGTCTAGTACGTACAGCCTCTGCCTATCCCCATCCTCGAAGTCACTTGCGAAGATGGCTTTAGAACCCCTGAGCCTTGGAGCTACGTTAGTACTACCCTCCCTAGGTGTGTAGACCCTTAGCTCCCCTCCCCTAGATAGGTCCACTACGAACAGCTCAGTAGAGAACGGGTCCCCTCTGAGATGTCCGTAGCCCACTACGTACCTATCGCTAACGTCCGTCGTGTACTCCCTACCGCTTACCCTAGCTACCAGCTCCGGCTCAGACCCTAGCTTAGCTAGGAAGATCCCGGCGTACTCCTTAGTAGCACCTGTCCATACCACCCGCTGACCGTCGAATGCTAGACCGAGGACCCTCTGAGGGGGTAGGCTCGATGATACGTCAACGACCTCACCTCCGGAGGCTGGTACTGTGTAGACCCTCGAGAGCTCGAAACCCCTACTAACATCCCTTACGTACACGACGTAGTCCGATGATGGGCGTGCAGTAGCTAGGAAGTGGATACTCCTCGCAAGTACCCTCCTAACCCTAGGCGGTACGTCTAGTGAGTAGAGGTCGAAGGTCCCCTCGGAGCTGGAGCCGTAGACCAGAGACCCCCCTTTAGCAACCCCGTAAACTACGTAGACAGGTACCGCGGTAACTCTATCGATAATTGACGAGACCTCTGAGAGGGTTAACCCCACAGGACCACCGCAACTATATTACGTATGCGGAAATAAATAGCTACAGCGTAGTACCCCGGGGGCTAGCCTGGTACTAGCCCTCCCGGCGTAGTTCCGAGAGGGTAGCTACGTACGTACCAGCAACTATCAGCCCACCCCAACTCCCTTACTCAGGATAGCTCCTCAAGCCCTAGGGCTAGGGAAAAGGCTAAGGCAAACACGGGCTCCATTGGGAATACTACAGCCGCTGTTACAGGTGATACACGCCTCTGCCCGAGGATCTGCAGGAGTGTGGCAACCCCTACGGCTAGGCCCCTCCTGTAGCTCCCGCGGTCGAACCCCCTGCGTAAGCCCTTAGCTAGGGCTAGGGGGCTAGGAGGGCTACCGATAGTAGGCACCTGTAGGACGTATAGGTAATGCTGGAGATGTTCTCGACCGAGAGCTTTATGAATGAGGAGGAAGTTCCCCAGAGTGCTGTAGTTAGAGTGAGGAGGGCTAAGTCCAAGTCCTTCCCCTCCTCAACGAGTTTAATGAGGCATTACCTAAGGACCTGGCAGGTCTTTCGTAACTGTGTCGAGTTTCATAGAGGTTTATAGGGGTTGTCGGTGCTTCCTTTACTGGGGAGCAGCCTCAGGATGCGGGTATATCGTGAAGACCCAGGAGGGGCGGTTTGAGGGGAGCCAGGATGTGGGGGTTTCCCCACAGCAATGACCCGGAGGAAGCGATGAGGGGGGAGCTGTGGGTCGGGGTTACCCCGAGGGGGCGGAGCCCTGTGATGTGGGCCCCGATGAAGGGGGTTCCGAGGGCTGTGAAGCCAAGGGTCGAGGGCTCGGTATCGTTTGATACTAAGCCCTATGAAACCTGAACTCCGGGCAACCCGGTGGACCTAAAAGTCTCTTCGGGTTTACTACCTAAACGCTAGCTAGAGTACCTGTAGAGGGCGTTGAAGAAGGTCTTGAAGGTCGCGTGGGTCTGGGCTCTGAAGATAGGTCTGTATGCGTAGGCTATAGCCCTACCTCTACCTACCTCTACCTCTAGGAGGGCCGGCTTCCTGCTTAGAACGCCCTCACCTATAAGCCACCCGCTCTGCAGTATATCGCGCTCCGGGAACCTAGCTACGACCCTGAATCTCTCGTTGGTGTGTGAGGGTACTACCTCCAGTACCGGCCTATCCACGATCATCGCGTAGGCCTGCCTGGGCATGCCGAAGCCAAGTGGATGGGCGGCGTCTACGGTTATCCGCAGGGTGGAGCCGGGGCAGAAGAACTGCCTCGTGTCCTTGATGTCCTCAGTAACGTCCCTCAGGGGTAGTGCGAACCCCTTAGTCAGCAGCTCCACGGACTCCCCCATCGTAATGACGGTACCTCCCGACTCTACGAAGGCCTTGAGCTTCTCTATACCCTCCTTACCGAAGCCGCTCCGGTACTCCGGTGGGAACGGCGGTAGCTTTACCGGCCTACCCCACCTCTTACTCAACTCCTCCTCGATGTTCTCACCGGTTAGGTAGGGTAGAGGGTCTGACGGGAAGATCAGAGTATCTATGCTATCCCCTAGCTTACCGCTCTTTACTAGGTCGTCCCTGACCTCCACGTATGGGAAGCCGAAGGTATCTAGAACGTACTTAACCCAGCCGCTCTCCATGTTCCCACCGTAGTACCTAACGTAGACCCCGACCCTAGCTAGGGATGTCCTCATAGCCCTAACCGGGGGTGGCTCGTTAACCCCTACTACCGGGACACCCCGGGCTGCGGCGTACTCCGAGAGGATCCCTATTGAAGCCTCGGATCTCTCAACGAGGAAGGCACCCGGTGGTAACCTCATACCCCCCACCCTGGCCTCCTCGAAGAGCCTCAGCACCTCCACACCCCCCCTCAGGAGTGCGTTAACCGCGTAGTACGTATCGTTAAGCCTCGGGTCTAGGATGTAGTAGCGGTAGTCACCGAGCTTCACCTCGGGTAGCCTTACCTCCTCAACCTTCCGCAACTTAATCACCACCGGCTCGTCGACTCTGATAACGCTAACCCCCATGAACTCAGCTAGGGTATCTGTAGCTATGTCGTAGGGTCTTATCGGCTTACCCTCCCTATCTCTCGTAGTCTCGTCGTCTGGGTAGAAGTACCTATCCAGGAGCTTCTTAACGAGAGCTCTCCTAGGCTGTGCTAGAGGTACTACGTAGGTCCCGGCGGGGTATGTAGCGATACCTAGTCTAAACTCCTCGGAGGCCTCGTAGACCTTCACCCCGAGCTTGAGGAGTATGTCCAGTAGCTTCAGGGTCGTCAGGTAGTCGTGCTGCTCCCTAGGTATCAGGAAGTAGTGGGGGGACTCCGACTCACCCCTATCTATGTTCCTAGAGGCCTTAACGTAGGAGTTCCTCAGAAACTCCTCCCTGTGCTTAGCTACCGCGGAGAGTATGGCTATGGTCGCCACGAGCTGTTGCCTAACTATATCTGATAGCCTCCACCACCCACCCCTCCACGGGTGCGGGTAGTTCATGTAGGGTCTATCGGCTAGCCTACCCCTACCGTAACCCCGGAGCTGGTGGGGGTCTACGAATATCGGGGTAGCTATCCTAGCTGAGGCGGACTCCGTAAGTATGCCGACTATGTTCATTGTGTAGACCATGGTCTGGAAGGCCGATATGAAGTCAGGTGTATAGGGGGCCCCGGTTTCAACCCCCTCGATACCCTCCTTCTCCAAACTCATAGCTGCGTAGGTCCCGAGGAACTGGACCTCCCTCCAGACTAGGGGGTCTATCTCGGGGTATATCGGGTCCATCTCCGGGGATATGAAGAACCTGGCTCCGTAGGGACCCATCTGGTGGTGGTCTACGTAGACCTGCGGGCACCACTCCCTGTAGACTATCTTAGCCATGTAGCGGCTCTCGACTAGGTTGAGGGCGTAGGCGTCCCTGTTGTTATCGTGTCCGCAGTACCTGTGGTAGAGCCAGGGGAGGGGAGCCCCCTCGTACTCGGTGCCCAGGGTCTTGTTGTACCAGTCCACTACAGCTATCTGACCGTCGGGGTTCTGGGACGGTACTAGGATAACCACGACCTCCCTAAGGATCTCGAGGATCTCGGGGTCGTTGGATGAGGCTAGCCTATACAGTAGCTCTATAGACATCTGCGTACCACCGACCTCCGTGGAGTGCATGCTGTTTGTTACAACGACCACGGCCCTACCGCGTTTGACTAGCTCCTCAACCTCCTCCGGGCTTAGCCTACCGTCGGGATTGGCCAGCCTACAGGAGATCCTCCTAAGCTCCTCCAGCCTAGCTAGGTTCTCCGGGGACGATATGTAGGCAACTATGAAGGGGTTACCCTCTGTAGTCTTACCTACCTCCTCAACGATAACCCTATCGGACTCCGATGCAACCTTCTTGAAGTACTCCACTATAGTGTCCCAGCGGGCTAGCTTCCTATCCTCACCTATCCTAAAACCGAAGAACTGCTCGGGGGGAGTGATGACCCCCAGGGGCTACACCCACTCCCTAAGGAGCCTAGCAATATAACTTTAAAGGTACCGTAAACCGCGGGCTACAGCTAAAACCCGACCCCTAGCGATGTTGTGATACCTCGTGCTTAGATAACTCTCGAGAGGGATAGCTCTATGAAGGCTACTACGTCTGCAACCTCCCTAGCTATAACGCTAGGTGAGGAGCTGGCGTGCCCTGAGGACGTCTCCAGCCTGAGGCACGCTTCGTTTCCGTAGCTCCTGAGCTTAGCGTAGAACTTCAGTGCGTGGGCTGGGTGTACCCTATCGTCGTAGAGCCCTGTGTACAGTATCGTCGGCGGGTACCTGACCTCCCCCCGGATGTTGTGGTAGGGTGAGTACTTGACTAGGTACTCGCGGTCCCTGGGGTCATCCGGGTTCCCGTACTCGGGTATCCAGGCCGCACCTATGTACAGCTTGTGGAACCTCAGCATATCGAGAACGGGGTAGCCGATCGCAGCTACATCCAGGAGGCCGGGTTCCATAGTTATTACAGCACCTATCAGTAGTCCACCGTTACTCCTCCCCAAGCCGACGACCTTGTACCCGGCGGACTTGAACCTACGGGCTACAGCTATGTAGTCGTGGAATACGTTGACCTTCCTATCCCTCATACCGGCCTCGTGCCACTTCTCACCGTACTCAGAGCCCCCTCTAAGGTTAGCCACCACCACGTCGTAGCCCATCTCGATGAGGACCGGGATCCACGGAGCGAACAGCGGGGTTAGAGCTACGGAGAACCCTCCGTAGCCGTACACTACCACCTTACTGGAGCCAGCCCTCCTCCTTACCCAGAAGTAGTGTACCTTAGTACCGTCGTAGGAGTCCACAAACCCCTCAGTAACCTCAGCATCCATTACCCTAGGGTGCTCAGTGATCTTCTTAAAGCTAAGTCCGTTAGACTTGAGTACCTCGAGTACCTCGTAGGGTTTCGTAAAGTACCTGAGCTCTACGAAGCCGCTACTACCGTGCGAGCTGAGTCGGACTACGGAGGCGGGTTCGTCGAAGGTTACCTCCCTAACAGGTCTACCACCTAGGTCGAACACAGCTAGGTAGGATGAGGCGTGCCTGATGTAGGAGGCTACGATGTACCTACCCACTACAGCAGCATCCTGGAGATACTCCCCCCTCTCGGGTACCAGCTCGGTAACTTCCCCACATACCTTAACCAACTTACCGAACTTCTCCCCGTCGTAGAGTACGGCGAGGTAGCTACCTCCGACGTAGTCCACTAGCCTAGACCTAAACCCACCCTCGTATACCTTAACCCACCTACTCGGAGAGCCTAGGGGACCTGCGTATAGGGTGTCCCTAGCCCACCCGTAGCTAACCCTAAGTAGGGCGTGAGAGTAGTCTGTGGAGGTTGCCAGGGATATGAAGTGGCTCCTGGGTAGCCCCTCACCGAAGACCGCTTCGTCCCGACCACCATCCCTTAGGAAAACCCTCTCACACGGTGCTTCAACCCCGTCGGGGCACCGCCCCTCCCTAAAGAACCTAACGTAGTAGTACCTACCTCCATCCAGGAAGACTACGTCGGATATACTCCCACCAACTCTATCTACTACGGATAGAGTGTCTACCTCAGCTACAACTAGCTCACCTACATCCGAACCCTTCAGAGTGTAGAAGTAGGCAAACAGCCTACCCTCCCTATCGATGTAGTAGCTATGTATAGCCGCGTCCTCACCCAGGTTCCTACTATCAACCAGCACCTCAGTACTACCATCCCTAACCAAATTGATGCTGTAGGCCAGGTCCCTCCTAAGGAAGAAGAGCCCGGCCCTATTCCGTGAGAAGCTGTAGAGTACTGGTGTGGAATAGTAGCGTAGTGCGATACCGAAAACCCTGTCGCTAACCCCCTTAAGTCTCTCAACACACCTCCTACTTTCAGATAGGGCCCAGTTAACTACATCTGGGTTCCGAAGATCCTCTAAGTACTCGAAGGGGTCCTCAACCACGTCTCTCGACCGAGAAGAGGTTGTGGAGTAGGTATAAATAGCTCTCTATAACCTATCAACTACTTTCGAGATTATGTGCGGTCGGGCTGGTATCGAGTACACGTAATCCTTAGAAAGGCCGAGAGGGCTCCTACAGCTATAAACCACACCTTTTATTGTGGAGACCAGCTACTAAGCTTTCAAGTTACTCGGTGAAGAGTCTCGTAACGTACTCTACGTCTACCGAGCTTACCCCCTCTAGGTTACTTAGAATACTCTCCAGCTCGTAGGTCCCTCCCTCGAGTTCCTCAGGCATCATTACGTATATCCTCAGTCCGTAGAGACCGAAGGCTATGTAGAACTTCTCAGCCCTAACTAGCTCGTAGTGGGGTGGTAGGGAGAGTCTTATCCTCTCCACCAGCTCGTCTAGGTTTACCTCGTCACTGGAGGGGTTTACCCTTATAGCTGCCACTACCCTACCCATAGGGTCACCTCAAGGTCCTTCGAAGCCGCAGGACGGGCACCTGTACGGTGCCCCCAGCTTTTTACACCTCTCGCAACGCCAGATAACAGCCTTTCCGCAGTTAGGGCAGGTGAACCTAACAGCGCGGCTGTAGGGCTCTATAACCCTCCCGCAACTACTACACAGAGGTGGGGTACTAGCATCTATTACCACAGGTTCCCTCTCAGCTATGGTACTGCTTATCCCGGACACCCAGCATAGAGTTTACCTAGGTTTTTAAGTGTGCGGAGTCGGTTAGAGCTCAACACCGTAGTACCTAAGCGGGGACCTCTGGAGCATTTCACGTGCGCAGTCGGGAGTTAGGGTACCTCTCGAAACGGCCTCACCCACCTCCCGCGGTATGTCCCACGGGTACATCACCGCACCGGGTCTTCTAGGGTCGTCAAGGTAATCACTCTCGACCAGAACCCTCTCACACCTACTACCTAGGTTGGAGAGTACCTCGCTCCTACCTACTACACTTACGTAGAAGCCCTCCGAGATGTAGGTAGGTGCTTGGGTAGGTGGTACGTGGTGCACTAGTACCCTCTCTAGGCTAAGACGTGCGTACCTCGCTAGGATCTTCAGGCTCTCGGAGGTCACTCTCCCAGAGCTCTTGCTGTGTATGTGGATAGGTAGTGAGTAGTCCCTAGCTAACTCCATGGCCTTAACCGTCAGGACCTCACTTAGGGCGATAGACTCAGGTGTAGCTGGGTAGTGAGGTCTACCGAACTCCCCCAATCCATCAGCTAACCCCTCGCGTACACATCTCTCGAGGTACTTCAGTACCCTCTCTACGAGATCTACGTAGAGTGCGTCCAGGCTCCTACTCGACCTAGCTAACCTATCCACGGTGGCTGGGTGTACACCGGCTAGGCAGAGGACCCCTCCGAACTCCTCCCTAACCTTACCACATAGCTGTAGGTGTATGTCTATAGACTTCAGAACACCGTCTAAGCTCGTTTCAAGACCGTAGCTACTGGGGGTGAGGCCTACTAGGGCTATAAGCCTCCCACCAGACCTTCTAAACTCCCTTACAACAGCTTCGTAACCCAAGCCGGCCGTAGATGCATGTGCATGGGAGTCTACGTACCAGTCCAAGGAGCGTTCCCCGACTAGAGCCTAGCTGAGGCCTTGAGGAACTCCACGAAGACCGGTGAAGGCTTTAGAGGTCTGCTCTTGTACTCCGGGTGGGCCTGGGTACCGAAGTAGAACCTATGCCCCTGGAGCTCCATCATCTCGGGGAACCCCTCAAAGCTTACAGCACCTACCCTAAAGCCAGCTGACTCCAGTGCATCTACGTAGTGTGGATTTATGTGATACCTATGCCTATGGCGCTCGTAGACTACCTCGGTCTGGTATATCCTATATGCTAGGGTACCCTTAATCACCCTAGCCGGTAGGGCGCCTAACCTCATGGTACCACCCTTAACTACGACACCCCTCTGCATCTCGAGGAGGTCTACCACTGGGTGGGGTGTGTTAGGGTCTACCTCGGTGGTATTAGCCCTCTCAAGCCCTAGGACGTTCCTAGCGAACTCAACTACCATGAGCTGAAGCCCAAAACATATACCGAGGGTCGGCTTACCCAGCTCTCTAATGACCTCAATTACCCTAACCTTACCCTCAACTCCCCTACTACCGAACCCCGGTAGTATTACCGCTCCATCAACCCCCTCTATAACCTCCTTAGGGTCTACACGTCCAGCCTCAACATCCGTAGCCTCGACCCAGACTAGCTGGGGCTTAACACCTAGGTGGATCCCGGAGTGCTTTAAGGCCTCGATAATACTCAGGTAGCTGTCCTTAAGCGCTGTGTACTTACCAACCATAGCTATCCTAACCGTTTTGGATATACTCCTGTACCTCTCGACGAGCTCTACCCAGGGCCCTAGGTCAGGCTCCCTGTACTCTAAGCCTAGCTTACTAGTCAGTAGCCTATCCACCCCCTGGTTCTTCAGGATTAGCGGAACCTCATACACCGGGTCTACGTCGTAGCTGTTGACCACCTCCTCAACCCCTACGTTACCGAATAAGGCTAGCTTACTCCTAATGCCCCCATCTATAGGTCTCTCAGACCTAGCCACTATCAGATCTGGCTGGATACCTATCCTCCTAAGCTCCTGGAAGCTGTGCTGCGCGGGCTTTGTCTTGAACTCCCCCGTAGTCGAGAGCTTGGGGACCAGCACTACGTGGACGAAGATGACCCCCCTACTGCCCTCCTCTAATCTCATCTGCCTAGCTGCCTCCAGAAACGGTAGTCCCTCTATATCACCTACGGTCCCCCCTACCTCCACTAGGACTACGTCGGCTGAGGACCTCCTAGCTATCTCACGTATCTTCGACTTAATCTCGTCGGTTACATGTGGGATTATCTGGACAGTCTGGCCTAGGTAGTCCCCCCTACGCTCCTTAGTTATAACCTCTAGGTATATCTTCCCGGTAGTTATGTTATTGTCCTTGCTTAGGTTAATGTCGAGGAATCTCTCGTAGTGCCCTAGGTCTAGGTCTGTCTCACCACCGTCCTCCGTAACGAAGACCTCGCCGTGCATGTAGGGGTTCATCGTACCTGCGTCGACGTTTACGTAGGGGTCTATCTTTATTGAGGTAACTGAGTAGCCCATACTCCTCAGGAGAAGCCCTACGGAGGCTGTGGTAATACCCTTACCAAGCCCCGATAAAACCCCTCCAGTTATGAATACGTACTTAACCACGCGCCCGCAGAGTAAACTGCCCTATTAAGCTTAAAAGCACTAACCCCTATATGGAACGGCTAGTGGGAGGGTGATGGTAGGTGGCGTTCGAGGAGGCCTTGAAGCAACTCAGAGCATACTTAGATAGGTTTGAGGAGGTTAGGAGTAGGGCTTTGAAGAGTCTACCTAAGCAGAGGGCTGTTTGTCTAGACGTAGTCTTCGAACTACTTACGAAGACCCTGACCGCGGTTAGGATCGTAGCAGCTATAGAAGAGCATGCTGCAGTTAGCTCCGGGGTTAAGGGGGTCTGCGGAGGGGCTTTCCTCACACTCTCGCAGTCCGAGAGCTCCTTCACCCGTCTAAAGCCTCTGAGGTCCGTTAGCTACGACCCGGCTAGGGGGGCGGTTAGGATATCCTACGGAGGTTCCCACGTAGAGATAACCAGAAACTCCATAGATGTGAACCTAGAGGGGGTTAGCAGGTCCGTGAACTACCTAGACACAGCGGAACTAGCTAACAACGCAGCTGAGTACGTAGCTGTACTGAACAGGGCTAAGGTACTCGTAGAGCTTCTACTACCCTCCCTAACATCCTGTGCTAAGGTACTCGGTGTAAAGCTGTAGGTGAACGCTGTGAGCTCCACTACGGCTGTTCAGCAGAGGGTTGAGGTAGTACCTACGGAGATAAAGCTATTCGGTAAGTGGGACTACGTAAACGTACAGGTTAGGGACCCGAGCCTAAAAAAGTACATATGCCTAAGACCCTACTACATCCCGCATACCGGGGGTAGACACGAACACAGGAGATTCGGTAAGGCCGAAGTACCTATAGTTGAGAGACTTATGAACAAGCTCATGAGGCCTGGTAGGAATACCGGTAAGAAGCACCTAGCCTACAACATAGTTAGGCTAGCCTTCGATATAATCTACGAGAGGACTGGGGAGAACCCGATACAGGTCCTAGTAAGAGCTATAGAGAACAGCTCCCCGCGTGAGGAGACCACTAGGATAATGTACGGAGGTATAATATACCACGTCGCTGTGGACGTATCACCTCTAAGGAGGGTAGACCTAGCCCTCAGGTTCCTAACCGAGGGAGCCAGACTCGCGGCCTTCAAGTCGACTAAACACATAGCAGAGTGCTTAGCTGAGGAGATCATGCTGGCAGCAAACAACGACCCGAAGAGCTATGCGATATCTAGAAAGGACGAGATAGAGAGGATAGCCCTCAGCTCCAGGTAGAGGAACCCCGCTAGGCTATTACAGATTTGTCGATATGTTCGGGTATCTGTGAGTACCTGTAGATCTTAGCGCTGTAGAGTAGTGTTTAAGTATCCCTACTCCCACCGTAGTTTCTTAGATGATCCGCACTGCGGTGACTCTATGAACTCGGATGGGAGCTCCGTGGTGTTGGGCTCGACGGGGGCCCATGGGGTGTAGGTGAGGCTGGCGAACCCACACCGAGGTCCAACCCTGCCAGCGGAACCGCAAGTACACAGAGATACCATCGAGTACCGTTAGCGGGAAAACGCACTTACTTAGGGTAGTATATTGCTACAACCTATCTACTTATTTTACCTACCGCACTAAGTGCTTAGGGAGTTAGATGCTAACCGAGGTTAGGTGGCACGGTCGGGGAGGACAGGGTGCGGTAACGGCAGCTGAGCTTACAGCCTACGCATCGATAGTAAGAGGGCTCTACGCCCTAGCCTTCCCGGAGTTCGGTGCTGAGAGGAGGGGGGCCCCAGTTACGGCCTATAACAGGATATCCGATAGGGTTATATACGATAGGTCACCCGTGGAGAGGCCAGATATAGTTGTAATACTGGACCCGTCCATGGTTAACCTGGAGACTGTCCGGGGACTGAAGGAGGGTGGTTTCATTATAGCTAACACAGCTAAGAAAGGTCAAGAGCTTAGGGCTATCCTCGGTGAGAGGTACAGAATCGCTTACCTAAATGCAACGGCTATAGCTATGGAGGTCTTCAGACTACCCATAGTCAATACAGCCATGGTGGCAGCCCTAGTAGCAGCTACGAAGGTAGTCGACCTAGACGCCGTTCTAGAGGCTGTTAGAGCTAGGTTTAGTGCTAGGCTAGCATCCCTTAATGAGCAGGTAATTAGGAGGGCCTACGAGTTAACTGAGGTAATGTAGATGGCTAAGCTACCCGGCTGGAGGGAGCTACCTAGAGGGGCTGTCATACTGGAGCCAGGGTCCTCGGTAAGGTATAAGACAGATAGCTGGAGGGTCTTGAGGCCTGTAATAGATCAGGAAAGGTGCATTAGGTGTAGGATATGCTGGACCTACTGCCCCGAGCCGGCCATTATCGAGGTTGAGGAGCCCTATACCACGAAGACTGGGAGGGCCTACAGAATTAGCTACAGGATCGACTACGACTACTGTAAGGGGTGCGGTATCTGTGCTGAGGAGTGTCCGGTTAAGGCTATAACGATGATTGAGGAGGTGGTGTAGGTGGGTAGGAAGGTAATACCCCTATCGGGGAACCACGCAGTAGCCTACGCAGCTAAGGCCGTAGACGTAGACGTAATCGCAGCCTACCCGATCACACCTCAGACAGCAGTAGTCGAGAAGCTGGCTGAGTTCGTAGCTAACGGGGAGCTGGATGCAGAGTTCATACACGTAGAGTCGGAGCACTCAGCCCTCTCAGCAGTTGTAGGGGCTTCAGCAGCTGGTGCTAGGGTGTTCACAGCGACCTCAGCTCAGGGGCTCCTACTGATGTACGAGATAATGCACATAGCCTCAACCATGAGACTACCGGTAGTTATGTCTATAGCTACTAGGGCCATATCGGCACCGATCAACATATGGTGTGACCACAGCGACTTCATGGCCGCGTCAGATACCGGGTGGGTGATGTTCATGGCCTTGAACGCCCAGGAGGCTCACGACCTAACCGTAGCTGCCTACAGGATCGCGGAGGACCCGGAGGTGGAGCTACCGGTAGCTGTAGGCTACGACGGCTTCTGGCTCTCACATACTGTGGAGCCCGTGGAGGTCCTAGATACGGACGAGGCCCTCAAGTACGCACCTAAGAGGTATAGGCGGTACGTTCTAGACCCCGAGAGACCTATAACTATGGGTCCGCTAGCCTCACCCGATTGGTACTTCGAGTTCAGAGTACAGCTCCACGAAGCTGTTGAGAAGTCCCGGGAGGTTATCCTCAGGGCGTTCGACGAGTTCGGGAGGAGCTTTGGGAGGACCTACAGACCCGTAGACGGGTACTACACTGAGGATGCAACTGTAGTACTGATCTCGATGGGTAGTGCCTCCGGGACAGCCCTAGCCTACGTTGAGGAGGCTAGGAGGTCTGGCGTTAAGGTAGGGCTAGTTAACGTTAGGCAGTTCAGGCCCTTCCCTGAGGAAGAGCTCTACAAACACGTAGAGAGGGCTGGGGTGGTAGCTGTGGTCGATAGAGCTATCAACTCGGGCTCAGCATTCGTAGGCCCTCTATACTCTGACGTAGCGCTAACCTTCTTTAAGAGAGGGTTCGACATCCCGGTACTGGACTTCGTGGTAGGCCTCGGCGGTAGGGCTGTTACTAGGAGGGATTTCGACGAGATAACTAGGAGGTCCCTAGCCTACCTAGGTAAGAGGATGAGGGACGTTAAGCAGCACTACGCTTTCATCGGGGTGAGAGAGTGAGCTCCGTAACCATAGCTACTCTACCTAGGGAGGAGCTCCTAGCACCTGGTCACAGGATGTGCCAGGGCTGTGGAGCGGCCATAGTAATGAGGCACCTACTTAAGGCCCTAGGTAAGAACGTGATAATAGCCCATGCAACTGGTTGCGTTGAGGTTACAACAACCCTCTACCCGGAGACAGCCTGGAGAGTTCCCTGGGTACACGTAGCCTTCGAGAACGCGGCCGCGGTTGCCTCAGGTATCGAGGCAGCAATTAAGGTGCTGAAGAGGAAGGGGGTTATAGAGAGCTCGAAGAAGGTTAAGGTAGTTGCAATAGGGGGTGACGGCGGTACCGTAGACATAGGTCTGCAGGCCCTCTCCGGGATGCTGGAGAGAGGGCATAACATACTCTACGTACTCTACGACAACGAGGCATACATGAATACGGGTATCCAGAGGAGCGGTGCTACACCGATGTATGCCTGGACCACTACGACCCCAGCTGGTAAGGTGTGGAGGGGTGAGTGGAGGAGGAAGAAGGACATAGTATCAATAGTTAGAGCCCACGGGGTACCCTACGCTGCGACGGTCAACTTCGCCTACATAACGGACTTCTACACCAAGATTAGGAAGGCGGCAGAGATCGAGGGGCCGACGTTCATACACGCGTTCGCCCCTTGCGTACCTGGGTGGAGGTACGAGCCCCACCTCACCGTTAAGATAGCTAAGCTAGCCGTTCAAACAGGTATCTGGGTAAACTACGAGATCGAGAAGGGGGTCTTCAGGGTAACGACCCCAGTACCTAGGAGACTACCTGTAGGGGAGTACCTAAAGCTTCAGGGTAGGTTCGCTCACCTAACTAAGGAGGAGATCGAGACAATACAGAGGATCGTTGACGAGGACGTAGAATACATAAACAAGCTAGCCGGAGCTACGGTAATAGGACCAGTTGAGAGGAAGGGCTAAGTTAGTCCAACCCTTTTATTTAACTCCCTCACTATCTCCACGTACAACTTCCTAAGCTCAGGGTCCTCCCTAGTCCTACCTGAGGAGGGAGCTATACTCACGTATACAACCTCAGACCTCTCCTCAGTAGATAGGTCTACGGGTCTACCATCGCTTCTAACTAGGACCGTCGGGGTTGTACCACCCTCGGAGTACCCTCCAGCTACTATTACGTGAATACGGTTCTCCACAGCTCTAGTACGTGAGGTAGCTACCAGAACCTCAGGGTCTAAGTCTAGGAGTGGGGGTACCATACCGATCATGACGTCCGCCCCTGAGTAGGTGCAGTACCTAACTACCTCGGGGTAGAGTATGTCATCCAGTACTGTAAGGCATATACGTAGGCTACCTACATTAACTAGGGGAGACCTCCCGGTATAACCCCCACAGTAGGGGTTTAGCTTCACTACCTTCCTAGCAACCTCCTGACCAGTAACGGCGTCCACAACGGAGAGAAACGATGCGTTACCGAACTTTACTAAAGCTGGTCCGGCGAAGACCCTCCCCGAGGAGCTCTGTAGGGTGGCTAAGCGCTCTAGTAAGGCCCTTACGGACCTCCTGTACGAGGTGTAGCTCTTCCTACCAGTTACAAGGTCCCTTAAGGGCTTAACCGTTAAGGGGACTACGGAAGCGTCAACCTGTCTAACCCCTCTGGAAAGCTCTGTAAGCTCCCTCAGGAACTCGCGGAAACCCGTACCTAGGTTAAGCCTGTAGACTGCTAGAGTTACCGTACCTTGCGTCTCCATGGCCGACCAGCCCCAGTTCCGATAGGTCTCTGTATAGCTCTGATACGACCTCGGAGTACTCCTTACGACCCTGTTCAACCATATCCATCTTCTGCTCAAGCTCCCTAGTCCTCTCCTCGCTAACCAGTTCCCTAAACCTACTGGTGAGGTACCTGTAGACCTCTATACCAAGGGGCATTGGGATTAAGTACCCGGTACCCCTGGTCCTTATAGCGTAGCTCCTCTTCAGTATAGTCTCGACTATTTTCGAGTACGTGCTAGGTCTACCTATACCCACCTCCTTCATCCTCCTAACCAGTGTTGCCTCGGTATGTGGAGGCCGGTCACTCCTGTAGAACAGCCTAAACTTAGTAGCTGGGTACCTACCGATATCCAGGCTCCTCCTCAACTTAAACCTCCTATCGTACTTTAGGAAGCCCTCCCTCCTAGCCTCGACGTAGAGGGTAAGAGGTGCTGACTCAAGTTCGTAGACCTCACCGTCCTTCAGTTTTACGACGGCCCTACACCTTAGGTGCTCCACGGTTACCTCAGCATCAACCATCTGGGAGGCTACGAACCTGCGGAATATGGCGTCGTAGACTGAGAAGTGCTCCTTACGTAACTTAATCACGGGCTCTATGATTCCCTCCTCGATAAGTCTCCTAAGGGCATCGGAGTCTATAGGCCTCGTGGGTCTTATAGCCTCGTGGGCCCCGCCCTCACCCCAAGTTCTTGGAACGAAGAGCTCCCTGTACCTCTCGCCCTCAGCCTGCCTAAGGTACTCCTCAGCAACTCTTATACCTACGTCGGAAACCCTAGTGCTATCGGTCCTGTGGTACGTGATGAAACCCGCCTCGAAGAGATCCTGGAGTACCTCCATGACCCTCGGGACCGGGATCCCGAACCTAGCGCTTAGCTCCGATAGAGCTACATCAGTAGTAAATGGGGGCTCCGGCTTGATCCTTAAATCCTTCCTAGTCTTCTCGTAGACCTCTACCTCCACCTGTTCTATATCGCTAGTCCTAACACCGCTTAGTTCCTTAGGTAACTCGAAGACTAGTTCTACTTCTAGGCCTTCTACAGATACTGAGAGGTACTTCCTCCGCGTCTTCCTGTACATCTCGGTAGCCTCTATTACCCAGCCAAGTACCGGTGTCTGAACCCTCCCAGCGGAGAGGTTTCTGTAGGAGATCGGGTACTCCCTACATAGGGTCCTATACCTATCGTAGCTAGCGTTAGTACGCGACGATACGATCTCACTGCAGAAGAGTCTCCAGAAGTCTTCCTGGAGTAACCTCGACAGTGAGAAGCCTATCCACCTATCCTCGACTCTCCTCACTAGCTGAGCCCTAACTAGGTCTACGTTAACCTCCCGGGGGTTGGCTATAGCGTTCAGGAGGGCTCTCTTAGTTACCTCGTGGAACTCAACACGCTTCACATCGTTGTTGAAGGGCCTTACGGCATTCACTATATCGTAGGCTATCTTCTCACCCTCGGTATCCGGGTCGGTCCCGACGAGGACCTCGTCAACCTCCCTAGCTACCTCCCTGATAGCCTCGATCACGTCTGCGGAGTCCATTACGTTCGGGGAACCGCAGTACGGGCAGAGTCTGCCCTCCTTAAGTTCCTCAGTAAACTGCCGTCCGCAGTTCGCACACCTCTTAATAGAGGTGTACACGGGTACGTACCTTCCGTTCCGTACGGCGATCCCGTAGACGTCTGCCCACCCCCCTGAGGGTTCTGCATGTAGGTGTAGGTCCCCCGTAACCAGCTCGTAGACATGTCCTCCGGTAGCTGTTATAAGTATGGTCTGATTACCTAAGCTAACCTCGTATACACGTAGACGTCCATACTCCTTAACGCTGGGCCTCCCGAAGAACCTAGCTATGGTCCTAGCCTTATTCGGGGATTCAACAACGAGTAGGGAGGTCTTAAACTCCAGTCCCCTCAGCTTCGATAGCTCCTCCTTAGTTATAGCCTCCGTCCGTATTAACCTGATCAGCTCCCTATCCCTATCTACCTCGGCGAGCACCTCGTTCAACCTCCCCTCAACGTCCGCGTAGTTGGAGAACCTGAAGTCCTCGATAACCCAGGACAGCCTTCTCTCAAGTCCTCTAACTAGCCTCGGGTCATCTACAACTACAACCGAGATACCCCTACTAATACCACCTAGGTAGAGCCTAGAGGTCCTCCCACTAGCCTGTATGTATGTCGGGGCGTCAGGTATCAGTACGTAGAGCCTCCCATCCTCCGCAACTACAGCTACATCAGGTAACTTTGTAAGCTTCTCGACAACGTCCCTCCTCCTCACCAGCTCCCCAACCCTCGCGAGTACCTCAGCAAAGGTCCTCTCAGTGGATGTCTCGGGGGGTCTCACCCCCCTAGCTACCTCCCTTAAGTGCTCTACTACCAGTGACCCAGCCCTCCTAATAGCCCTCCTAAGCTTCACTAGAGATGCCTCGAGGAAGTCCCTAGTACCCTCATCCTCAACTACTTCAACAAGAAGCGGTAGGAGTCTTAACACATCCGTGACGTCTAGTTCCTCGATCTGTAGCCCAACTTTATGCCTAGGGACTCCAGCGAACACTGCGTATCTAATGTGCTCCGGTAGGTCCAGACCCCTAACTAGGACTCCATAGTATGTAGCAACACCGACAAGTACGTCCACCTCTCCGGATGTGAACCTATCGAGAACCTCGGCCTTCCTACTGTGGACGGCCTCGGCCCTTACCCCAGAGGACCTAAGGAACTCAGCCAGCTTGTTCGCGTACTCTATACCCCTGTCTACGGGGACGTACACTAGACCTCCCTTACCGAGGGCCTTAACTACCCTGAGTACCCCCTCCTCAATACTCCGTGAGGGGATTACGTAGAGGTCGTACACGTTCCTAATTAGTTCAGGCCTAGCGCCAACCTCAAACCCGAGGAGTTCCCTAAAGAGTCTAGACCTAACCCCCCGCGGGTTCCCCGTTGCTGACGATATCACTAAGATCGAGGAGACCCCCTTAATCTCCCTTCTTAGCTCCTCCTCAAGCTTCCTCAGGTTGCTCACCAACTCCTCCTTAAGCCCTCTGTATGCTATCTCCCGCCTAAGCCTAACGAGTTCTAGGCCTAGCGATATAGCCCTCTGGGAGAACCCCATGAGCTGGAGTATCATGTCTATAGCCCTAGACCCCCTCATAACCGCGTCGACGTCGTCTACGAATATGTAGTTGAACCTAAGGTTCCTCATCCTCTCAAAGTTCTTCATCAGGTACCTAGAGGTCGTTACCAGTATGTCGAAGCTACCGCTCTCGAGGGTACCCTCCCTCCTAGTCTTCTCGGTCTTGCTCAGCTTGGAGTGTATAGCTAAGCTGATGAGGGTGGACCCGATCCTAGTACTGAAGAGCTCGAGGAGCCTCTCTACCTGCCTTACTAGAAGGGTTGTCGGTACTACTATGTAGCTTTTACCGCCCCTCATAGCGAAGTATATGGCTGCAACAACCCCTAGGGTCGTCTTACCTACCCCCGTCGGGGCTAGCATAGCGAAGGAGGTACCACGGCTTAACCTCCTCAGCCACAGTCTCTGTATACCCCACGGCTCACTCCCAACAGCCCTCCTAAACAGCTCCACAAGCTCCTGGAAGGTCCTCTCAGCCCTCTCCAGCTCCTCGTACCTCCTCAGAGTACCCAGCTTCCTCATAACGCTGTAGGTAGTCTCCCCACTGAGGAGCCCTAGGTAGCTCCTAGGGATGCAGCTCCCGCAGGGGAGCCCGGCGGAGAGCCTCGAGTCACTTATAGCTCCGCCACAGTTCGGGCAGCTCTTCAGGTAGACTACCAGCGACGCCTCGTCGAGCTCCTCCCAAAGCCCCATATACATCCACTTCTAGGGAGTTCCTTCTACTCCTCTACTTGCTTCTGCAACCAATTAAACTTTAATAGAACTAGACCCAATCCATGTAGGGAATAGGCTGTGAGCTCATCCATCGCGGTAGATGTACGCGACCTAGTTAAGGTATACCCAGGCGGTGTCCGGGGGGTTGACGGGCTCAGCTTTGGGGTAGCGGTGGGTGAGATATACGGTCTCGTAGGACCTAACGGTAGTGGTAAGACTACGGCCCTACGTATCATAGCCACCCTACTAAAGCCCTCCGGAGGCTACGTAAGGGTCCTAGGCTTCGACCCGGTAACGGAGGCTACCAGAGTCCGCGAGGTGATAGCCTACCTACCCGAGGAGGCCGGCGCGTACAGGGACCTAACGGGGCTGGACTTCATAAGGTTCTTCCTGAGGGCTAGGTTCAGCGGGCGTAGGCTTGAGGAGGCCGTTGAGGAGGCTGTGCGCATAGCCGACCTCGGGTCCGATATCAGGAGGCCGGTGAGAGGGTACAGTAAGGGTATGAAGAGGCTACTAGCCCTCTCGGTGGTACTAGCCTCGAGGCCGAGGCTGCTCGTACTGGACGAACCCACGAGCGGTCTAGATGTCGAGCGTAGCCTGAGGGTTCGCAACCTAGTAAGGGAGCACGCGCGGAGCTACGGGGCGACGGTACTCCTAAGTAGCCACAACATGCTCGAGGTCGAGTACCTGTGCGATAGGGTCGGCATAATATACAGGGGGAGGCTGGTGGCCGAGGGGACCCCGGGGGAGCTCAGGGCCAGGTACTCAGCTAGGAACCTGGAGGAGGTCTTCTTAAGGGCCGTAGGTGGGTAGGCCTTGGTCTTCGCGTCACTGGTGAAGAAGGAGGTTATGGTTGTACTGAAGAGCCCGGCCTTCATAGTTGGGGTAGTGATACTGGTGGTCTACTTCAGCATCCTAGGTAGGGCCATCGGGGTGGCTACGGAGCAGGCAACTAGGGAGGTCGTAGGGTCGTACGTCGGCGTCGTTAGTGAGGACGCGGGCTACGTCACCTGCCGGCTCCTACAGCTAGCTAACACCACCCTCAGCGGTAGGCTAATCAAGGTACCTACAGTTGAGGAGGGGCTCGGGAGGTTCCCGGCGGTCGTGGTAGTCCCGAGGGGCTTCGGGGACTCCCTACTGAGGAACAGCACCCTGTACCTATACGGGTACGTGAGGCTAGACAGCGTATCGCTAGCTCAGTCCGCTAGGGTCCAGCTGGTCAACTCCGTGGCTAGGGTTCTAGAGGAGCTGTCTAGGGCTCTATTAGCGGCTGAGAAGGGGGTCAACGTATCCGATATCCTCAGAACCCTGGTCCCCAGGGTGGAGGCTAGGGTCGGTGGGAAGGTCGTTGACTTCAATGCGCTCACCTCCCTACTGCTCTCAGTTATGATGTTCGTGTACATGGTTGGGCTACTGGGGGTGCTGACACTTATGTACAGCTCGCAGTCCGTTGCTACGGAGAAGGAGGAGAAGGCCTTCGAGATGCTCCTAACCCTACCCATCAGTAGGACCGCGATAGCCGTTGCTAAGGTAGTCGGCGCGGCAGTGCTCTCGCTCATAATGGTCGTAGCCTACTTCGCCGGGCTCTCATTTATCTTGGTCTCAATAGGGACCTCGGAGTCGGCTGTAGAGGGGCAGAGGGTAGCCGCGGCAGCCTCCCTGTGGAACCTCGTGCAGTTCCTCGGGGGTGAGGGGGTGGCCCTCCTCGCGCTATCCCTAGGCCTCATGCTGGTGTTCTCGGGGTCCCTAGGGCTTCTGGTGGGGGCCTTATCCAGTGATACCCGCGTTGCTGGAGCTATGGCAGGCCCTGTGGGGGTCGTACTCTTCGCTGGACTACTGGCTTCGCAGTTCACCGGTATCCCCCTAAGCCCCCTGTCCTCACTCCTGGGCGCATCCGTCTACGGACTACCGCTAGCTATTCTAGTATCCTACGTACTGGGGGATATAACCATAGCTTTGCAGGCCACGGGGTTGGCCACCGCGGTAACCGTACTCACCGTACTAGCGGTTATAGGGGTGTTCGACAGTGAGAGGATTCTGATCGGGGTCTCACTACGTAGGAGGAGACCTGGGTAGGCGGAGCTCTACGGGCTACGCCCCCAGTCCCCGCCTTTTGGAAGCCCCGGGCTAGGAGTGCCCGGCTATAGCCGGCCTCCACCGCCCCTGGTTAGGAAGGTACCAAGAGGTCTATCGACCACCAGCTCCCCATCGTCAACTATGAGCTCCCCACGTAGTAGTACCTTCTCAACCCTACCACGTAGCTTCATACCTAGGACCGGGGCTAGCTTGTGCGTGTAGGCTAGGTCGTCCTCCCTTACTACGTACTCCCCGGACGGGTCGACTACGACTATATCGGCATCCGCACCCGGGAGTAGGCTCCCCTTCCTAGGGTACAGCCCGAAGATCTTCGCCGGTTTTTCTGAGCATAGCTCTACGATCCTACCTAAGTCGATGAACCCCTCGAGGGCTGCGTGCACCATTAGGCTAAGTAAGTGCTGAACCCCTGGAACCCCGGCAGAGGCCTCCCAGATATCCCCCCGCTTCTCGTACGGTGAGTGTGGTGCGTGGTCCGAACCTATAACGTCTATCAGACCCGACCTCAGGGCTGCCCACAGCTCCCTCCTATTGCTTGAGCTACGTATTGGTGGGTTAACCTTGAGTAAAGCCCCGAGGTGTGAGTGCCCCTCGTAGTCGAAGAAGAGGTAGGTCGGGGTGGTCTCCACGTAGATCCTAGTCGAGGCCCTCCTATACCTCTCGACTATGGTAAGAGCTGTAGCGGTACTTAGGTGGGCTATGTACGCCGTACCGCCGGCGGCCCTAGCTACCGACGCTACGTACTCTATGCTTAGTTCCTCACATAGAGGAGGCCTAGCCTCGCTGTAGGCTGCTAGGCCCTCCAACCCCCTACCCCTAACTAGCTCTGTGAAGTACTCTACACAACCCCGGTCCTCAGCGTGGAACACCACTGGGAAGCCAAGCTCTCCAGAGAGCTTTAGGGCTAGGTACAGGGACTTGAAGCTCGGTGTGGGTAGGTTACCCGTTGTCTGAGCCATGAAGGCCTTAAAGCCCACCGCCCCGGCTTCGACTATCTCGCGGACCCTCCTCTCAACATCGTCTGCGTAGTCGTAGAGAACTGCGTAGAGCCCGAAGTCCACGAAGGATCTACTGGAGAGCATCTCACGCTTCTCAACCAGTCTCTCCAGACTATCTACCGGCGGTAGGGTATTCGGCATCTCCAGAACAGTAGTAACACCACCTAGGGCAGCAGCCTTGGTGGTGTTAGCGAAGTTATCTTTATGGAGAAGTCCAGGTTCACGTCCGTGTACATGCGGGTCTACAGCCCCCGGTATGACTAGCTTACCGGAGGCGTTTATGACCTTGGTGAACCCGGACTCGATACTCTTACCAACCCTAACTACCCTACCCTCATCGACCAGCACATCACCTACGGTAACTATATCCTTAAGAACTAGGGTACCACCCCTAATGAGTAACCCCACGTCTAACCCCCAGGCAAGATGATGGGGGAGGTATATCTACTCCAGTATGAGGTCCCCCCATCAACTCAATAGTCTAAGACTGTACTGAAGTGGGTGGGGTCGCTATTCTGAGAAGCTCTGCTACCGGGTTCGGGGTTGCCTCAGCCTAGTCTATGGTCTCAGATATCGGAGATCCCCTTGATGTAGAGGTAGAGGGTTGCATCCCTATAACCTAGTGATACCCTAGTAATGTGGACAGGTTTCCAGCCGGGGATCTCGAAGTCTAAGCTCACTACACGAGTACCTAACCTAAGCTCCCTCTCTAGCTTAGGTCTGAGGGCTCTATTGACCGAGGTCAGCAGGTACATGTAGACTATGGTAGCATCCCTTAGGTCTACGTTGAAGAAGTCCTCGTTTATGAAGGTTATCCTAGAGGCTACGTTAAGCCTCTCGGCAGCCTCCATAGCCCTCCTAATAAGGTCCGGGTTTATCTCAACACAGACCCCTCTCGCACCGCGTAGAGCGGCCTCTATGACTACCCTTCCATCACCGCAGCCGAGGTCGTAGAAGACGTCGTTCTTAGTAGGCTTAGCTAGCATCATGACGTAGGGGAGGAGTTCCTCTCTAGTAGGAACCCAGGGGGCCTGTGCTAGGGGATGTGTGTACACCACTCCCAGTAGCACCCAGAGATCGCGGATCTCAGCCAAGCTTTTAAGGACGTCCTCGTCCATCCTCCCACCACATTACCCTCTTACCAGGGTCTCGTTCAGTAGCTTAAAAGTGGGCTCCACGACCTCAGGTGGACCACCCAGCTGGGGTGTCAAACCACGGGAGCTAGCTGCCTCCGCGACCGCAGTAGGGGGGAGTACGTAGCTAGACTACTTAGAGAGCTGGGGGTCAACGTCGTTCTGGAGCTGGAGGAGGTCGATCCGCAGTACGAGGCTGTTGCAGACCTCTGCAGGGTTCTCGGGCTTGAGGGGACCGTAGCCTCCTACCTGGTAGCCGTAGCTACCTACCATCTTAGGTGTACTGGTGAGGTGTTCTGGGCTAGGTTCTCGAACTACGTGCGTAGACTACCCCCCAGTAGGGTTGTGGAGGGGGTTGTGGAGTTTATCCTAGGTGACCCGTGTAACTCCATCCAAAGGCTGGTTAAGGTAGGCAGGGTACTCAAGCTATCGAAGTATCTAGGCGAAGTTAGAAAACTTCTATCAGATTGCGGCTTCCTAGAACTGTGGAGGTTAACCTATAGAGCCTTGGAGGCGGACCCAGCTAGTAAGACCGTAGTCTTTGCTGTTAAGATGGGGTACTACGGTACTAGAGCTCTCGGTATCTGCAGAGGACCCCTCCCTATGGAGATCCCCATACCCCTGGATAGGAGAGTGGCTAGAGCAACCCTTAACCTAGGTATCATCAGGGCCGGTAGCCTAGAGGATGTTATGAGGTGCCGGGACGTGGTTGTGGAGAGCTGGAGGAGTATCGGTGAGTCTAGCGGTATACCACCTATCCACCTAGACCTCCTACTGTGGGCACTCCAGAACTCCAGCACTCTCTCCAAGGCGCTTCGCAGGGTCGATCAGAGAAGGGGGGAGGTGCTTAGGACCCTACTCGAGTTAGTCGAGCAGAGTAGGAACATCGGAGAGATTTCAGAGGAGGTTCATTAATTCACCGGTCATCTTCGGCAACGCTCATCATCTGCTACACCTCTAAGTACTTTCTTTAGGGGGTATTAACCGCTCCTATAGCTAGGAACTCTTAATATCCTCCCAACGCAGTTCTACGGGGGTTAGGTGCCTCGGAGGAGTAGGAGGCAGAAGACCCCTGAAGAGGGGGAGGAGAAGCCCTCAGCTTCAGCTGGGGCGGCTGCGGAGCCTAGTGGAGGTGGGGAGCGTAGTACTAGTAGGAGGAGGTCCTCGAGGAGGGGCGTCGACCTGGACTCGTGGGTGGAGAGGAACATAGATGAGGTAGTCCTCAGATCAGGTCTGGACTACCTAGGCTTAGGTAGGGATAAGTGGCTGGAGGTACTTAGGGATATCCTCGAGGAGCTCTACGGCTCTACCTCCAGCTACAAGTCGGCTGAGGATATAGCTAAGAGGTTGGTCAGGAACTCGGACAGGGTGTACCCGGTAATAGCCTCTAGGCTTGCCTACGTACTGGAGAAGCCTACGGCAGACCAGCTGGAGTTTATAGTCTCTAACATAGGTGAGGCCGTGCTAGACCTAGCCCCCAAGCTCTACCGCCTGCTCGTAGAGGTCGGTAGGGAGGACCTCCTAGGGGTACTTAGGTATAAGTGGGCGAGTACCTGGTCTAAGCTCAGGACATCTATACTACCCGTGAAGTGCCCTAGGTGCGGCTTTAACTCAGTCATGCCGGACCTAAGCTGTGCTGTGTGCGGAGCCCTTCTTAGTGAGAGGGAGGTTAAGAGCTCGGTAGACCTCGCTAGGAGGCTTGAGGAGTTAGCTAGGGGTATGCCGTGCTCAGAGCTCGGGAGTCTGCTCAGGTACGACTACGTACTCGTAAACGACCTAGAGGTTAAGCCTCCCTCGTCGAACCGCCTAGCTGTAGACATAGAGGTGTACCTAGGTAGGGAGGAGAAGAACCTGCTTAAGAGGATCTACGGGGAGAGGTGTGGGTATGCAGCAACTAAGTAGCATAGACGACGTGAGGAGGCTCGTCTACGGCAACAAGATAGCTGTTGTGGTCTACCTAGGCTCGGACGAGGAGCTCAACAGTTACGTAACCCGCGTAGTTAGGTCCATCGAGAGCGTGTCGAAGAACGCGATAGCGTACGGTCTTTACAGGGTCGGTAAGGGGGGTAGGGAGACCGTAGTGATCGTGTACGTAGACGGTAGGGAGGTTCTCGAGCAGAGGTACTACTTCATGAACCTAGACCTCGACGTAAAGGCCCTGAAGATGGGTATAAGGAGCGTCATCAACGCCCTGGGTCTAACAGCACCATTCTAGACCTCCCTAGTCCGCACCGATAGCTACTAGTTCCGCTACTACCCTCCTAACGGCCTTGACTATGTTTATGTAGCCCGTACACCTGCAGATGTTCCCGGAGATGGCTCTAGCTATCTCGGTGCTATCCCCGCGTCTAATCATCCCGGACTTCAGGGCGGCGTAGATCGTTACTAGAAAGCCCGGTATGCAGTAACCGCACTGAATAGCTCCCTCTAGGAGTAGGGCGTTGACTATCCTAGTACCGAGCTCGGTCTTAGCTAAGTAGTCCGCAGTTTCGATGGAGGTGCCGTCTAGCCCGGCAGCTAGGACTAGACAGGAGGTCACCGGTCTACCGTTCAGTAATACCGTACATGAACCGCATTCACCTATACCACAACCGTACTTCACACTCCTAATCCTGAGCCTATCCCTCAGTACGTTGAGTAGGGTTTCGTGGGGCTCTACGTCGACCTCAACCCAGCTCCCGTTTACTCTAAGCCTAACCCTCATGGACCCACCCCGGGTTCAGGGACCTTTCGTAGGCTGTTCTAAGGGAGTCGCGGAGTAGTACCTTAGCTACCTCCCTCCTGTACCATGCGGTAGACCTTACGTCGTCTATTGGTGCTATATCCCCCTCAACAAACCTAGGCCCCACCTCCAGAGCCTCCTCCAGGCTGAGACTCTCGATAGCTCTCTCGGTACTCCTAGCCCTAACGGGGGTTGGAGCTACCGCACCGAGGGCTATCCTGGGATCCCTAATTCTACCTCCATCGACCTTGAGTAGTACGGCTACACTTATCTTAGCTATGTCAAACGACGTCCTAGAAACCTTCCTGAAGGACCAGCCGTACCCAGCTGGGTGCACGGGTACCCTAATTGCCTGCAGAACTTCGTCAGGTCTTATAATGCTCCTCTTAGGTCCTACGAAGAACTCGCCGATACCCACCTCCCTAACTCCATCTAGGGAGGTTAGCAGTAACTTAGCTCCGTAGGCTAGTAGTGGAGGGGCTGTATCGGCAGCTGGGGATGCGTTGCAGATGTTGCCACCTATGGTAGCTATGTTCCTTACCTGCCAGGAGGCCATGGAGTTCACGGCCTCCCAGAGTAGCGGTAGCCTAGCCCTAACTACCTCGCTCTCCACAAGCTCCTGGAGGGTGACAGCACTACCTATCTCAACGTAGTCCTCCACCAGCCTTACGTACCTAAGCTCCTCCAGCTTCGATACGTCCACTAAGGCCTTGGGCTCGACACGCCTGAACTTCATATCCACTACGAGGTCGGTACCGCCAGCAACTACCTTAGCCCCCTCAACGGACCTGAGTATCTCTAGGGCCTCCCTGAGTGTTCTAGGTCTGTAGTACTCGAAGGTGAACGGTATCCTGTAGGTGTTGATACGGTTTACGGACAGCATGGCCCCACCTACCCACGCTCCCTCAGGGCCTCGAGTACCCTCTCGGGGGTTATGGGTATCTCGTAGAACCTGATCCCTATGGCGTTGTATATGGCGTTAGCAACTGCGGCTATGACGGGGTTGGAGGCGGCCTCCCCAAGGCCCTTAGCCCCGAAGGGTCCAGTAGGCTCGTACGTAGATGCGAACAGCACTACGAACTCCTCCGGCTTCGGTAGGTCGAGGGCTGTCGGGATCTTGTAGTCCGCCACGCTGAGCCTATGCGCCGGGACCCCGTCCTCGGTGTAGCTGACCTCATCCCCTACGGCCCAGCTCCAGCCCATGGCGAAGCCCCCGTGTAGCTGGCCGGCGGCTAGCTCCGGGTTTATTACGGTACCCGCGTCCGCCCCAGCTACCACCCTAACGGGCCTCACGATACCCGTCTCAGTGTCTACCTCTACCTCAACGAAGTAGACTGTAAAGCTGGGCGGTGCCGCCGTCGCTCTGTAGCTTACCGATGCCGATATAGAGCCCCAGTTCCTCTGCCAAGCTATCCTAGCTACCTCGCTAAGCGTTACCCTCCTATCGGGGGCCCCCTCTACGTAGATAACCGCGTCGTCGAGCTCCCTATCGTACTCCACCCTCAGTGCCTCGGGGTTTACGGCGTCCAGTATCCGCGCAGCGTACTCGAGGACCTTCCTCCTAACCTCCGCTGCGGCCCTCCTAGCCGCCTCACCACCTACGTAGACACCTCTCGAAGCGTGAGTGCAGACGTCGTAGACCGTCGTAGCCGTATCGGACCAGACTATCCTCACCTTACTCGGTGGGATCTTAAGCTCCTCAGCGATTATCTTAGCGTGAGCATCTAGAGTACCCCCGCCGTGGTCCTGCAGGGCTGTGATGTAGTCTACGGTACCATCCTCATTAACCTTCACTATAGCACCGCTGTAGTCTATTATAGCCCCCGATAGAGGTCCCCCAGCTCCGGAGGTGTGGAAACCCCTCCCAACTCCTATACCCCTCCTATACCTACCTGTCTTACTCCTCGGGTCCCCCCTATTCCTCCAGCCTATTAGCTCCGAACCCCTAGCTATGAGCTCCGGAACCCCATCACTCCTTATAACCGACTTAACGGTAGGTCCCTGACCCCAAAAGATCTCTCCCCTCCCCCTATAGTTCCTCAGCCTAAACTCGAGGGGGTCTATACCCAGTTCTTCAGCCATCTCATCTACTACGGTCTCAACAGCCCAGGTTACCTCAGGTGCTCCGTAGCCTCTGATAGCGCAGGATGGTACCTTATTGGTGTAGACAGACCTACCGTAGTACCTAACAGCCCTCCACCTATACAGGGATACGAACCACCCCAGGGCAGTCCCTAGGAGGGGGTATGCCTGGACTTGGTGGGCCCCTATGTCGAGGATGTTCTCAAACTCTCCGAACGTGATCGTCCCGTCCTTGGTAGCCCCAGCCCTGATCCTCATGTAGAACTCGAAGCTTACGTGGTCGTGGACCATGTCCTCCTCACGTGTTAGTACAAGCTTAACGGGCCTACCGGACTTCAGGCAGAGCCCTACGGCTATTAGTGTAACTAGGTTCGTGTGTATACTGGACCCGAAGCCCCCACCTATAGGCACCTTCTTAACGTTCACCCTACTCATCGGTATACCGTAGACCTGCGATATCAGTATCTTGGTGTTGTGGATCGTCTGCGTAGTAGTCCACACAGTTATAGAGCCGTCGGGTTCGGGCTTACAGACAGCCCCCTTAGGCTCGAGCTGCACGTGGTACCTACGGGGTACGTGGAACCTCCTCTCAATTACCACATCCGACCTCCTCTCCTCTAGCTCCACATCCCCCTCCGAGTACCTGAGCTCAGCCGCGACGTTATTCCTAACCTCAACCCATGTCCTGCCCCTCACGATCCTCTCGTGTATGGGGCGCGCACCGGGTGCCATAGCCTTAAACGGGTCTAGGATCGGCTCGTAGACCTCCTCAAACTCTACCTTAAGGGCCTCCAAAGCCCTCTGGGCTAGGTCCTCAGAGGGTGCTGCTACCGCAGCTATGGGCTCCCCCAGGTACCTGGGGGTGTAGGTCAGTACCCTCCAGTCCTTAAAGGTGTCCTCCTCTATGCTAACTAGCCTAGGGTTGAAGAGCCTATCGGGTACGCTGTCCGGGGTTAGAACGACGGCACCTAGAGACTCAGCTAGTGAGGTATCTATCCTCCTGACCTTAGCGAAGGCATAGGGGCTCTTAAATATACGTCCGTACAGCATATCCGGGATCTCGATATCGAACGTAAACTCTACCAGCCCCGTAGCCTTAGCTACACCGTCGTGCCTAGGGAAGGTCTTACCTATGAAGTCGTACACCGACCCACCAAACCCCCTAGCCCGAGCTAGGAAAAAAGCCTTTCAGGGAATTCCACTTAGTGGGTTAACTTATTTCTACGTAATAGGCTATGCTCTAGGGGGTCTCCGTGGGGGTTTCAGAGTACCCGGATGAGGTTAGGACCCACACAGCCCTCCACATACTTAAGGGAGCTGTTGTGAGGGTCCTCGGGGAGGGGGCTATGTGGACAGCCTCCGTCTACGCAGAGGGTAGACACGGGAGGCTTACGGTACAGTTCGATAGGAAACCGACAGATGAGGAGGTTAGGGCTATAGAGGAACTGGCCAACGCTAAGGTAGCTGAGGACCTCAGGATAGAGGTTAAGGTACTACCTAGGGAGGTTGCTGAGAGAACATACGGAAACGTAATCTACGACCTCTTCCCCGTACCTCAGCACATTAAGGAACTGTACATAGTGATAGTCTACGATAAGGACGGAAGTATCTGGAACATAAACGCCTGCAACAAGCAACACCTACCATCAGCTAGGTACATAGGTAGGATTAAAGTAGGTAAGGTTAGGTTCAGGCAGACGAAGAAACTCCTAGAGATACCCTTCGATATAGAGCCCTAGCCCAAACCAAGGGGTGTTCCAGCACAGAATTCACCATACCTAGGGTAACCATTCCCAGAGTACCGACCCCTTCAGAGGAGTTCTAGAGCCGACCTCCTCCCCGCCCTAGAGGGTGTGGTTCCCTCCAGGGCAGCTCGTGGGTTCCTCGCATCTATTCAGGTCTACATATGTCATCCGCAGGGTAGCCAGGGTGGTCAGAGATCTCCCACCGGACTAGGTCTTTCCCATATCTGCGGTTGCCGATCCCGCATCCCCGTGGAGGGCTTGGGGACAACCACATCTACCCGACCTCATCACCGGGGCACTACGGTAGCTACTTCAGGTGCTGTAGTTCGATTTATTCGAGCCCCCATTTAAGGACCTTCAGCGTAGCTATAGCCGTAACTACAAGCCACACAACTATAGATGCCGTACATAGCTCTACCGGAAGCGTGGAGACACCTAGACTTAGAAACTTCGTAACCTCAGCTAGTGCGACCGTCGGTACTACTACAGATGCAGTTCTCAGGGGTTCTGGTATCATTGCTGGTGGGTAGAGAACAGGTGGTAGGAATGTTGTTAGTGTTGCAAGGGGGTTTGTGACAGCCGAGATATTCACGGGGTTCCTGATCCTGAGGACTATTGCTAGCGATAGAAACGCCCCTAAGACCATGGCGATGAGCGAGACCGGTAGGGCTACTACTACTGCGGGTGTTAGGTCAAAGCCCCACACAACCATTAGCACCATGAGCACTAGGATACCAGTTAGAAGTGGTGGTGAGGTACCTACTGTAAGACCTATGAAGTATTCTACAAGCTTAAGTGGTGAGGCAACGAGCCTCTCCCACTCCTTGGAAATCCTGTCGTACCCGACGAACTGCGCGATGATGTTAAGACCGAAGCCCCAGCCGGAGATAACTATATATACAGGTATCAAGACCCTTACAGCTGCGGAGCCTCCCCATCCGAGGGCTAGAAGCAGCACGCCTAGGCTGAACATGATGTTCTGGACTATCCACATCCACTGCCTTCTAAAGACTGTGAAGTTGAGTAGTGCCGCACCTAGGGTTCTCCACAGGGTCCTCATCTCCTCCCACCTACCATGTACAGGTATACGTCCTCCAGCGTAACTTCTTTAATAGTGAACGAGCTCGGTTTACAGACCTCCACTAACTGCCTTACGTTACCGTCATCCCTGGCCCACGTAATTACCCTCTCACCTAGGTCTATGTAGGTACTGTCTAGGCACCCCCTATCCACCCCCTCTAGGATAACTCTAAACCTATACGGGAGCGTGGATAGAAGCTCCCTCGGTTTACCACTAGCTATAACCTCACCGCTATTTATGAAGATTACGTAGTCAGCTACTAGCTGAGCCTCCTCGAGCATGTGTGTTGTTAGTAGAATAGTCGATCCGAGAACCTTCGTAGAGTCCTTAACCGCCTTGAGTACGGTGTACCTAGCCTCGATATCTAGGCCTGTAGTAGGCTCGTCGAGGAATACTACGTCAGCATTCGATGCTAGTGCCGCTGCAGCGAGGGTCCTCCTCCTCTCACCACCGCTTAAAACCCTTAGAGGTCTCCTACTAACGTTCTCTAAATCCAGGAGCTCTATCCACCTCCTAGCCTCCCTCCTAGAGTCAAAGTAACTGAGACCCCTCATCATGAGGCTGTAGGCTATGAACTCGTACGGTGTTATATCACCTGGGCTACCGTAGTCCTGGGGTAGGTACGCTATCCTCTTCCTCACCTCCTTAAAATCCCTAACAACGTCAAACCCTGCAACACGCGCAAACCCCTTACTAGGTCTAAGAAGAGTTGCCAGTATTCTAATGGTCGTAGTCTTCCCAGCTCCATTAGGACCTGCAAGTACGGCTATACTCCTCTCCCTAATACTGAGCGACACTCTCTTAACAGCCCAGAAATCCCCGAACCTCCTACCTAGGTCAACGGCCTCTATGGCGTACATCCGTTTTCCCACATAGATCTGGAGAAGCCTCGTCAGATTTAGCCCCATCTGCTGAGTCTCCTAAGCAAAACACTTTCTACCTATATGCTTAGGAAACTCAGCAAATTACCTTATCTACGTTGAGTATAGTAAATCTATGGGTGGTGTACTTGGGTGAGCAGAGCGGTAGCGATGTTGAGGAGCTAGTCTTCAGCTCCCTAAGTCATAGAATCAGGAGGATGATTATACTAACCCTCGGTGAGAGGGGTAAGAGGAGCTTTACGGAGTTAATGGAGGAACTAGGTATCGACGATACGGGTACCTTAACGTTCCACCTTAGGAAGCTGAGCGGCCTAATCACGAAGACGGGTGACGGCTACTACACGCTTACAGAGCTGGGGCGGAGAGCCTACGCCATACTAAAGTCTCTTAGGGTTAGCGGTGAGGAGAGCAAGGAGGTTAGAGCTAGTGCTACAAGTGCTAGACCCTCCAGTACCACCGATGTAAAGCCAGACCTCGTCGTTCTCAGCGATAGGCTTAGCCTTAGAATTAGTAGGGAGCTTCTCGAGAGGGTTAGGGCTACGGGTAGGAAGCTTCTGGTGAAGGATGTTGTGAAAGTCGAGGTAGCTGACGACGTTGATGAAGATCTCTTTAACGAAGTTGTAGAGTCTATACAGGATGTTGTAACACTCAGGGTCCCTAAGCACCTAGAGGCTACTGCCCAGCTTAAGGCTAGGGATGTCCTCAACGTTGTCAGCTCTAAAGTGAGGGCGCCGATACCCTCAATTGCGGACCTAGCTACTAGCATTGTAGAACCTATAGTGAGTACAGTTACGCGCGTAGTAACCTCGGTAACACCACTGCTACTGACAAGGGTTAGTAAGGGTGGGGAACTCCTGTACAGTACGTCCTTAGATATTGTTAAGAGCTTGGAGCTGGATATCGACGGCGGTTCCATCGAGGTATCTCAGGGGGATGTAGGTAAGCTCGAGGTCTACAGCAGTAGATTTAGTAGATGCGACTTCGACGTAGATGGGGAAGGTGGTGAGCTGAGAATTGACTTAAGGGGCTGTGAGGCGTACGTAACCCTACCTAGAGTAGCTTTAGAGAGGATAGGTGTCGACCTCTCTGGAGGCATCCTAGAGGTAAGGGTGGATGAGGGGGTGAGGGTCGCTGACCTAAGCCTTAGGGGCGGGGTACTGAGGGTAGATATGGGCGGACTTCAGGACTCGGGTATATCCATAGACCTCAGCGGGGGTTTTGTAGAGGCTAGGCTGGGCTACTCAGAGTTTAAGGGGGTATCGAGAGTCTCCATAGACTTGGGCGGAGGTGTAGTTAAGCTAGGTATGGAGGTCCCGAAGGGGACTTTAGTCAATGTTAACAGGGAGGGTATTGGAGGGTACGCAGATATAGACATCGATGAGGAGCTAAGGAGGGTTGAGAAATCCGATAGAGTCGTTAATGTAGAGCTAGACGTTAGTGGAGGCTTTGCAGAGATCTCCGCAAAGGTCAAGAAGTAGAGGACCTCCAACCTACCCGACGACCTCCTTAGTAGTAGCGATCCGTTTGTCCCTAGATGCTCATCCTCACTAATTCATTTTCTCGTTGCACCTAGGGACTTCCTCCTCGCCCACTCCTTCATCGGTAGCACTGCTACCTCCAGTGCGGGTTCACTGGGCATCGGGGCCAACGGCACAGGCCCCTTGGAAGTTGTATACTTCTTCTCGAGGTTTAACACTGCAATTACATCTCTACCAGCTCTAAACCCGCATCTAGGGCATCTGAGTTGCCTCGGGGCATCGCCCCTCATCAGCTTGGAGCCGCAGAACGGGCATGTGGATGAAGTGTTCCTCGGGTCTACCCTAACCACGGGGACTCCCCTCTCCAGACACTTCTCCTCAATAGCTTTAACCATGCCTCTGAAGCCTGCTTGGTATATCCTGTGCCTCAGCAGCGGGTCTCTCACATCTCTAACCATGTTCCTGGGGCACTGCTTAGGAAGCTCCTCCAACACGACCACGGCGTTGAGGCTCTTAGCTGTATTGGCGATGATGTTTGCGATCTTCGACCTAATATCCCTCTTCCTCCTATGCTCCCTACCACGAGTAGCTCTACCAACATATCCATTGCCCTTAACACTCTGCACAACTTCCCTGTATCTAGCGTAGCCGGTGGTGATCCTCTTAATCCCCGTCTCGAGAATATACACTTTATCGAGCACCTTGACAGCCACGTTACCCTCATTAATATCGACGGAAATAACACGTTTAACACTATTTTCATCAACATTAACAGCCTTGACAAACACGAAGTACACTAGTAGCCTCCTACGTCTATAGTCAATCTTTATCTTCGGCTGCGTCCTCAGAGCCCAGCCACCATTGATGTACCT
>JAJHQJ010000012.1 GCA_020833415.1 Desulfurococcaceae archaeon
GACCTAGCCATAATCAAGGCTGTGGACGGTGTCGCCCGGGGGGTTAACCCGGAGGTAGGTATGTTCGGTATAATTGACGGGGTCAACCCAGTTGACGACCCTGAGATATACGAGATACTTACCTCACCTAGTACCGAGGTGATATTCTCCAACGTCCTCCTAACCGACGACGGTACTGTATGGTGGCGCGGGAAACCCGAGGAGCCGAGACCCGGGGTAAACTACGCCGGTAGGTGGTGGCCGGGTAAGAGGGATGAGCAGGGTGCTGAGGTACTCCCCTCCCACCCCAACGCACGGTTTACAACGTCCATTAGGTACCTTAAGAACCTGGACCCGGCAATAGATGACCCGAGGGGTGTTCAGATAGGTGCTATGGTATTCGGGGGTAGGGACCCCTACACACTACCTCCAGTAGAGGAGTCCTTCGACTGGGTACACGGAATCATAACTAAGGGTGCCTCCCTGGAGTCCGAGAAGACTGCTGCGATACTTGAGAAGGTTGGCGAGATGGAGTTCAACCCGTTCGCCATTCTAGACTTTCTCTCAATATCGGTAGGTAGATTCGTAGAGCTCCACCTTAGGTTCGGTGAGAAGCTTAAGGTTAAGCCTAAGATCTTCGGGGTTAACTACTTCCTAAAGGACGAGAGTGGGGGGTACATAGCCGATAAGGTCGATAAGAGGATCTGGCTTAAGTGGATGGAGCTGAGGGTTCACAATGACGTTGATGCTATCGAGACCCCTACCGGCTACATACCCATATACGAGGACCTCGTTAAGCTCTTCGATAGGTACCTAGGTAAGCAGTATAGTGAGGAGCGTTACGTAAAGGAGTTCTCCGCTAGGGTCGATAGGTACCTGGAGAAGGTGGACAGGATACTGAAGATTTACTCCCAGATCCCCGATACTCCGCCGAAGCTCTTTGAGGTACTGAGGGAGCAGAGGAGGAGGCTGGAGGAGGCTAGGTCCAAGTACGGGAGCGTCATACCACCGTTTAAGCTAGATAGGCGCTGACCGGATCAGATCCCTGGGAAGCTACTCAGTCTCTACCTAGGCGTTCCCTGGGGTTGCTCATGTCGGTCCGCATGGTCGACGTAGGGAGTAAGGAGGACGTTGTACGTATAGCTGTAGCTGAGGGTATAATAAGGTTGAGGCCCACCACAGTTAAGGCTATCCTAGAGGGTAGGGTTGAGAAGGGGGATGTCTTCACCGTAGCTAAGGTAGCAGCTATAGCAGCTGTTAAGAAGACCCCCGAGCTCCTACCGCTGTGTCACAACGTACCTATAACACACGTTGACGTGGAGTTTAAGGTTCTAGACGACTCTAGGGTAGCCGTTCGGACTACGGTTAAAGCCGTAGCTAAGACCGGGGTAGAGATGGAGGCCCTAGTAGGTACATCCGTAGCTCTCCTAACCATATGGGATATGGTTAAGAAGTACGAGAAGGACGAGCTGGGCCAGTACCCTGAGACCCGTGTAGAGCTTGTGAGAGTAGTCGAGAAGGTTAAGGGGGCGGCGGCCGGGGGTCCAGAGCCCCGCATCCTTGGCCGCTAGACGACCCGGCTACCAATACATGCCCACCTAAGGAGGCTTATAAGCTCTTAGGTAGCTAGTTATGCCGTCTCTACGTAGAGCTACAGCTCCTGAGAACTACCTCCATCGATACCTACTTCGGGATTAGAAGCACTGAAGCGGTACCGTAGCGGAAGCTAGCAAAATGTAGTCTCAGCCGATGGCCCTTATTAGTGTTGCCAATCTCTCCGACGCTCTTACCTTCCTAGTTTGAAATACGTACCTAACCCTAATGTCCACTATATCGCTATGGGATGAGATTCTCTCTATAGCCCTTGCTAGAGCTAAGTCATCTGTAGCTACTACCTTAGCTACTATCGGGTAGTCCCCGCTAACTTCGTAGAGGTCAATAACCTCTACGTGCTTTAGGAGGTCTTCGATAACCCTAGAGAGACTCTGGGGTCTGGGCTTGACTTCGATCAGTGCCTGGGCACCTAGTCCGAGCTTACCTAGGTCTAGATCTACCGTAAAGCCCTCTATTATGCCGGTTGCTAGGAGCTTCCTTACCCTCATGTACACGGTAGAGATACCTAGGTTTAGCTTAGAAGCTATACTCCTTAGTGAGGTCCTAGAGTTTCTAACTAACTCAACCAGTATAACCCTATCAACGTAGTCAACCCTCTTCAGGGACACCTAGCCCACCGCGGAAGTACTCTAGGAGGAAATAAGTACCTAAGCTGGAGGTCCGACCCCCTAAGGCTTATTAGCTTCTACATACGTAGTTCTGTGGATGATGTCTACGACGGGCGGCCTGATGTTGATGAACCACTGTAGCTCTGACAGCTAGCCCTACTCACTCCTTCACTAGCTTTACCCCGTACACGTACTTCCTGGGTGCGTAGTCGAGGACCCTCCTGAGCTCTACCAACCTGTAGGGGGCTCTACCTACTCTACTAACAATTTCGGAGGGGTCCTCACCGCCTACTACGTAGAGGTGTATGTAGCCCCTGCGCTCTACGAAGCTAGCGGCTAGCTCTAGGTAGTCCAGGGACCTGTGGGGTAGGTCTACTATAGCCCTAGTGAATGACTCCCTAGGGAGGAGCTCCCCCAGTTCTTCAACTCTTGAGACAACCGGTACTATGCGACCTCTGAGCTTATTGAGCGTCGTCGACCTTACTAGAGCAACTATAGCGTATGGGTTCGAATCTACCGCAACACACGTAGTGTGCCTCCTGAAGGCTATGTGGAGACTAAAGCCCCCTACACCAGAGAAGAGGTCGAGTACCCTCTCACCATCCCTAACCTCCTCCGAAACCCTCCAGTGCTCGTAGGAGAGCGTTGGGTTAAAGTAGGACTTCGATATATCTACGTATATCCTGACTCCGTACTCCCTATGGACTGTCTCGGTCCCACCCTCACCCCAGAGCTTCAGCACCCTCCTAACCCTGAACTCCCCCTCAGTTACTGAGACCGCGTAGACTGCTCTCACCCTAGCAACTCTAGCTAGAGCCTCACCGATTACCATACCATAAGGTAGGATCTCCTCAGGTAGGTGGATTAGGGCTAGATCCCCCACTATCTGGTAGGACCGCGGAAGTGCGGTGAGAACCTCCTCGGGGACCTTACCACGTAGAAGGTCGACGTACCTAACCCCTCTACTACCTAACTTAAAGATATCTCTACACCTCACTACCTCTATACCCAGAGCCTCTAGAGTTGCTACAGCATCGTCCACTAGACCCTCCGGTACTGGTATCCTAACCCTCCTACTACCCTCTACCTTAGAGGCCTTAGCACCCCTAGCGAGGAGACCCTTACTCCTCAGTACTCTAATAGCATCCTCGGCAATCGAACTCGGAACCTCAACGCAGTAAAGCTCTTTGTAGGATAGGGGGTTACCCAAAACCTCCAGCTCCCTAAGTTAGCTACTCTACAACCATATAGCAACCGGGTCTCTTCTCGTAGATATCCCCGGACTTCCTCAGATCCGCTATGATCCTCTCGAGTGCTGGGCGGTCCAGCCCCAGACCCTGCCCTAGCTTCTCGAGCTCACCGTACTTAACACACTCACCCTTCCTACTCGCATCCCTGATGTACTCTAGTATCGTTACCTCCTTATCCCTTAAGCTCTTAGCCTTACCAGTCATTAGTGTATCTATGTCCATCAACCCCGTCTCAACGTCCATACCGACCTTCTCCAGTACAGCGTTCATAAGTCTTATGGCCTCAAGAGCATCCTCCGCATCCACCTCCTCCTTGAGAGCTACCTTAGCATGGGCCTCCGCAAGCCTTACCAGAGCCTCGAGTTGCCTAGTAGTTATCGCGAGGGGTGCGTTGGGGTCCATGGCACTCCTCTTCCTCAACTCTATGTAGTACCTCTCTATGATCTCCCTAGCCTCCCTCGTTAGCCTAGGTCTTACGTACTTCCTCGCATAGGCTATGTACTTCCTCAGGAGGTCGGGCTCTATCTCTGCCCTAACCCCCTCCGTACCGTGGACCTCCAGAACGTGCCTTACGATCTGCCTATCCCTACTTACGTCTGCTACGTCCTTAATTATGAATATCAGGTCAAACCTGGATAGGATAGTCACCGGGAGGTTTATGTTGCCAGCTAGCCCTAGGCTATCTACGTACCTACCCCTCTTCGGGTTCCCGGCCGCTAACACCGATGCCCTAGCACTAAGCCTAGCGTGTATACCGGCTTTAGATATGGTTACCGTCCCCTGCTCCATGGCCTCGTGAATTGCTACTCTATCCTCATCCCTCATCTTATCTATCTCGTCAATAGCTACCACACCCCCGTCGGCTAGGACCATAGCCCCGGCCTCCAGGAAGAACTCGCCGCTCTGCTTATCCCTAATAACAGCAGCTGTAAGACCCGCAGCCGACGACCCCCTACCCGTAGTGTAGAGCCCCCTAGGAGCTATCCTAGCCGCGTACTGGAGTAGCTGACTCTTAGCCGTACCCGGGTCACCTATTATCAGTACGTGAATCTCCCCCCTAATCCTAGTACCGTCCTTAAGTACCTTAGGTACCCCACCGAAGAGTAGTAAAGCTATGGCCTCCTTGAGATCCCAGTAGCCGTGTATTGCTGGAGCTATGCTAGCAACGAGCTTCCTCCTGACTAGGGGGTCCCTAGCCAGCTCCTTGATCTTCGCTTCATCCTCTGGACCTATGTTAACCTCCTCCAGAAGTCTCTGAGCCGGTATGACGTTGTTGGCCTCTATGTAGAAATCGAACACTGAGGAGGTCTTCCTACCACCCCTCAGCAGCTTTACGATACCTATTAGTGAGACCCTATCGCCTGGTCTCACAACATCCACTAGGTCCTCGGTAAGGACTACGTCTACAGACCTAGGTAGTTGCCCGGGGGGTATATCCTCGGGCCTCTCCTGTAGGGATATCATCTGCCAGTCCATGAAGGTGGACTTCTCGAGGACCAACCTAAACGCACCTCTCCTCAAGGAGCCCACCTCCTCAGATACCTCGGCTACGCACACCGGGCAGTACGAGGGCTTCTCAAGCTCCTCAAGCTCCCTCTCATCCGGAGGCCACGCGAACTCATGCTGAGAGCCATCGGGTAGTACGTGGACGTAGGTTGCTCTAACCATTCTCTGCTTAGGTGGTGTAGCTCTGACAACTATACCCTCTAGAAGGACTAGCCGGTTTAGTAGGTCACTCCTGAGCTCCCTTATTGGAGTAGGTTTAACCCACCCTGTTAGCCTACCGTAGAACCTCCTAACTCTACTCGCGTAGCTCTCGTTTATACTCTCAACTATGCTCTTTATAGCTACTGAGAGGGCCTCCAGGGCCTTCTGTGACTCCCTATCTAGGGCTAGTACGAGTTCATCACTAAACCTAGCCAGGTCCTCGAAGTCTATAGCTATGGACTTACCCTCGTAGAAGACCATCTCCCTTATCCTATTCATGTACTTCCTCTCTCCCCTCTCGTCAGTAAAGCTCTGCAGGAAGTCCTGGAAGAGGGTTACGTAGTCCACTACCATGCTCTCCGGATTACCTTGGCCAGAGCTCGGCATAGCCCAACACCGAGGACCTCCAGACCTCCAGAGCCCTCTTAAGGAACTTGAATAGGAGTACCTCCTCGAGTACGGAGGTTATTTCGCTCGGTTGCTTATCACCTACACTTACAACAGCGTTAACAAGCTTACCTACCCTCATGTCCAGCAGGTTAGCTAGAACGCTCCTCATCCTGTCAGCCCTTACGAGGGACTCTCCGGAGCCTTCCCCGTAGAGCTTACTTAGTGCTAACCCAGCTACTAGGTATAGGTCCTCCCTAACCTCAGCTAGCTTACCTCCCTTACTACCCCGCTCAAGTAGGTGGTACCTGTGGAGCTCCGTATCCCTTAAACCCCCCTCGCGGAACTCAACACAGCCCTTCCTAGAGAGCTCCAGAGCTAGCCATAGGGGGAGGCTGACCTCGTCCCCCCTCCTAACCTCGATCCACTCCCTATCCACTGGTAGCTTACCCAGGTCCCTGAGGGCTAGAACCCTAACACTACTCATAAGTCTCCTAGCCTTAACTAACCCTAGATACGACTCTAGAGGTAATACCACCAGCCTACCCAGTCCAGAACTACTTCTGAGAAAGATATTAACAGCTGAACCACGTGGTTAGCAGTGTAGCACAGCTCTACGTAGGGTCCCCCTAGTGAGTTGGGTACCTTACTTGTAGATCGCGTATACCATCGCGTGGTCCTTGTCATAGGGGTCTAGGTGAACTACATCCACTATCTCGAAGTTCCCGGCCTCTAGGGTCTTGATCTCCCTGACGTATATCTCGTCAGGCTCCTTAGTTACGTCTATACTCCTAGCCTTTATAGCTAGGTACAGAGCCCCACCGCTCCTCAGGAACATCCTAGCGTTGGCGTTCACTATACTCGCCTGCTCGGGCTGTGCTATATCAGCGTAGAGTACGTCCACCTGGGGGACTAGGTAGGAGTACCTCTCCGGGAACCTAGCGTCGGCGAGTACTGGGACTACGTTCCTCCTATACTCAACTACCGTAACCAGCTCCCTCATTACCCTCGGTGCGAACTCGACTGCGTAAACAACCCCCTTCGGCCCTATAATGTCGGATACGTGGCTTACCGTCGTACCGCTCCCAGCTCCTAGGTAGAGTACTCTACACCCCTCCGATATGGCTAGTTCCTTAATACCCTTGTAGAGGGCTGCAGCTAGCTTACTCCTTATGTGGTTCCACTCCCTATACTCCACGTTCTTGTAGACGAAGAGGTACTCACCGTAGACCCTCCTCCCGGGGGTTAGGTTCCTAGTTGCTAGCCTAACCGAGCCGTCCTCCAGCTCTACTATGTAGACACCCCTGTAGCTAGGGTGCTCCTTAACGGAGACTACCTCGATCACAGCTCTACCCCTTTACACTCACTTAGGTAGCTTATAATCTACCTCTCAGACCTCCTGGGCTTCTTAGCTGGCTTAGGTGGGGGAGCCTTTGGCGGTGGCTTAGCGTAGAGGGTCTTGACCTCCTTGATCCTGTCCTCGAGGATCTTCCTAAGCCTGTCGGCTATGAACCGCCCGGTGTAGTAGTCAGCCCTTGCAGCTATAGCTAGCTTAGTAGCTAGGGCCCTAGCGATCTTACCTCTCTGCCACTTAGGTGACCTATGGATGTCCGGGTACTGGAATATCACCCCGTGCTTAGGTGGCTTACCACCAGTTCTCAGAGCTCTGAAGAGCGCCTTCTCAGCCCCGAGAACCTGGATGGTACTAGCCGGTAGCTTAGCTAGGTCGGCTAAACTCCCAGCTAGGCTTAGAAGTCTAGCACCCAGTAGAGGGCCTACGAGCTCTGTTATATTTGGAGCTACCTCCTTCATAACCTGCTCTAGGTACTCCGAGAGCTCCCTCCTAAGCTCGTAGAGCCTTAAGATCAGGTCACTGAACTCCCTGATCTTGCCTAGATCCAGCTCCGGGACGTCGGCCCCGATACTCTCCCCAGCTACCTTAGCTATCTTCTCAGCTCTACTACCCTTAACTCCCAGTTTAGCTAGGTTCTCCATAGTGAAGGTGTCTCTGGAGCCTAGCTTAGATACTAGGGTAGCGTACTCCTCGTGCTCCTTAATCAGGTCGTCAAGTTCCGGGAAGTGGATGCTGTACCACTCCCTAAGCCTAGAGGCGAACAGGTTTATCGTCTTATCCAGGTCGTCTATAGCCCTAATAGCCTGGATGGCCATCAGGTCCCGCTTCAGGGCCTCACGCCTTAGCTTATACCTAGTTACAGCTAGCGATATCTCATACGTAAACTCACGGAACCTCTCCTCGCTATCCACCAGACCGGTCTTAACCGCTAGGCTGGGCAGTAGTTCCCTAGCCTTCAGTATGAGGGGGTCCCTAGGGTCTAGCAGGTACTTCAACCCCCTCTGGGCTAGGAATGAGGCCTCAACCTCTGTTGAGACTACGAAGACCGTGTCGGGTTTAACTAGCTTACCAACTAGTTCAGCTAGTTCTGAGCTTACCTCACCACCCTCGATCTTAAGGGCCCTCTCAATTATGTAGCCCCTATCCTCCTTAGGTACTGCAACGTACTCTACACTACCGTCCTCAGCAACAGCTATAGCACCGGCTAGAGTATCTAATAGAGCTACCTTCACTTCCAGGTCCCCGGAGCTTTACCTTTCCCATAATATAAGCTCACAAGTAGGAGCTCCTCACAACTCCTCTGGGGATGCGGGTCAGGTAACTACGTAAAACTAACTAAAATGGGGGGTTCCTCCACTCCCGACTGCCCCGCGGATGGTGTACTCTTTTCCGAGTAGATGCGGAGAACCTACGAACCTCCTAAGGGAACCCTCGCCTTTCAGGGCGGGGGAGGAGATTAGAGGACCCGACTATCCCTAGCTAGATCCACGGGTATGAGTACCCTCCTCCCACGTACCTCAGTCTCCTCTACGACGACGCCGTAGACAGGTTCTACGACGTCCTTTCTAAGTACCTCCTCAGGACTACCTACGGCTACCACCCTACCGCCCTCCAGTAGTACGACGAGGTCTGAGTACAGTGAGGCTAGGTAGAGGTCATGTAGGGCTACTACGGTTACCTTACCCAACCTCGCAGTAACTCTTTTAACGGTGTCGAGAACCTCTAACCTGTACCTAATGTCCAGGTACGCCGACGGCTCGTCCAGTAGTAGGACCCTGGGCTCCTGGACTAGAGCCCTGGCTATCAGGACCCTCTGCAGTTCACCACTACTAAGCTGGTCGAGCCTCCTACTGAGTAGGTGGTATACGCCTAGCTCCTTAGACACCCTCTCAACTACCGCTAGGTCCTCCTCCCCGTACCCTACGCTGAGCACCTCCTGGTGGGGGTACCTACCGGTAGCTATGAACTCGAAGACTGTTGATGGTATGGTCCTAGAGATGTAGGGGTCTACGTAGGCTACGAGCTTAGCCAGCTCCCTGGGTCTGTAGTACCTGTAGTCCCTACCGTCTATGTAGACAGCCCCCCTCGTTGGGGTTACTAGCCTAGCTATGGTCTTCAGTAAGGTGGTCTTACCAGCCCCGTTGGGCCCTATGACACAGGTCACCCTACCAGCTTCGAACTCTACGGTCACCCCCCTGAGAGCTGGGGTGGAGTCGTACTCTACCTCAACACCCTCTACCCTGATCCTCACCTCCTAAACCACCTCAGTAGTACGTAGGCTACGAAGGGCCCCCCGATAGCACTGGTGATCGTCCCTAGGGGTAGCTCACCGTACGGGGACCCCATGGATATGAGCCTAACCACGATGTCAGCCGCCAGGGTTATCACACCCCCGACTAGGAAGGAGGTCTGTACCAGGAACCTGTGGTCCGAGCCGACTAGGAAGCGGGATACGTGTGGTGCTGCTAGACCTACGAACCCCACTATACCTACCACAGCTATCGTTACCCCAGTACCTAGGCTCGCCGTAGCTGAGGCAGCTAGGGAGAGGAACCTGGGGTTGAAACCCAGCTGCTGCGAGTACTCATCGCCGTAGAGGTAGGCGTTAAGCCCCTTCGAGATAGCTAGGGAGATTCCTAGGCAGGCGGCCGCTGAGGCTATGAGGTAGGGGACGTCCTTAGATAGTGCGTTCGAGGCCGAACCTGCCAGTAGGAGTACGTAGGGCATACCGGTAACCCGCTGGACAGCGTAGAGAAGTACGTGGGATACCCCCGAGAAGAAGGCCGATACAGCTATACCCGAGAGTACGAGCGACGTACTGCCCCCACCGGCTAGCCTACTCAGAGCTACCGTTAGGCTATAGCCCAGTAGGGCCCCGGCGAACGCTAGTGCCATGAGGTAGTACCTCATAGCTAGTAGTTCTGGTCTTAGGACTACAGCTGCGGATACCATGGCTAGGGCCGATGAGGAGAGGCCCAGTATGAAGGGGTCTGCTAGAGGGTTCCTAGTTATACACTGCATTAGGACTCCGGAGAGACCTAGTATGCCCCCGGTGAGGTAGCTGACCGCAGCCCTCGCTAACCTGTAGGAGAGCACTACCACTACCTCCCGGGGCGCCCTACCGGAGACTACCTCCGGGAGCCAACTAAGGGAGAAGCCCGCGGGACCTATACCTAGGGAGACTAGGAGCGTAGCTAGCGAGGCCAGTAGGAGTGCGGATACCGAGGTAAGAAACCTCCTAAGCTGGGACCTGTATACCTGCACGTAGCGCACCTAGGTAGCTACTAGAGTCTCCGCCGCAGTAGCCTGAGTTGGGGTTGCCACAGCTTTAACTAGGTTTATGACGTCCACCCTCGTGGGCTCTCCGAAGATCTCTGGGTGTATTAGCTGGGCCAGTAGCTCCAGGGCCCTACCGATCCTAGGTCCGGGTCTAGATACCATGTCGTCAGCCTCCCCGGTGATGAGGTAGACCCTGCCGTTCCTCCACGCGGTAGTCTCGAGGAGCTCCGGGAGGTTGGTTAGGATGTCCGTGTAGATAGCCTTCGCGTCTGCCCCCATAACGCTTATTATCACTACCTCAGGGTCCTGGCTAACTATGAACTCCCTGCTTAACCTAGGCCACGAGCTGTAGACTCTGGCTACGTTACTCCCCCCGGCGGCCTCTATGAGCCACCCTATGAAGGTATCTCCACCTGCACTGTATAGACCCCAGGAGGGTGGTCCTATCAGGTAGAGTACCCTAGGTCTACCCGCGCTGGCTACAGCTGACCTAACCCTAGCTACCGAGTCCTCTATAGCTTTGACCACCGGCTCGGCCCTCCCCTCTACCCCGAAGATGGCGGCTACGAGCCTTATGGTAGCTATGACGTCGTCGACGTTTCTCGCATCCGGGAGGAAGAAGACCCTTAGGCCGAGCTCAGCAAACTTCTCCTTAAGCTTCGCGTGGGGGGATACCATGGCTAGTACTAGGTCCGGCTTGAGGGATAGCACCTTCTCTAGGTCTACAGTCCACGGACCCCCGACCGTCGATACCCTACCCTCCTTGACTAGCTCAACGACTTCTGGTGGGTAGTTGCAGTACGTCGTAACGCCGACTACGTACTGGCCTAGACCTAGGGCGAACAGTATCTCCGTTATACTGGGCATTAGTGATACCACCCTCGTAGGTACTGAGGCGATCTCTACCTCACGCCCTAGAGCATCGAGGAACTTCCTAACTACCGTAGTTCTCGAGATCTCGACGGTGACCGTTCTCGGTACCTCCGTTAGGTAAACCGTTACCGGGGTTACTGTTCGAGTTCCCTGAGTACCTACTGAGAAACCTGCTAGACCTGCTAGTACGGCTACCACTACCACTACTACGGGTAGTAACCACCTCCTACTAGCTACCATTTGGATACCCTATCCAAATGATAGGCTAGAGTATTTAAGCTTTTCAGCCTACCCCGGGCTACCTAGAAGGTCAGCCTCTTTAGGTAGTAGGCTCCTACAGCTGCGTAAAGTGGGAGGAACTCTATCCTACCTAGGTACATGCAGACCATTAGGATAGCCTTAGCTGATGGAGGTGCCGTAGCTGTGATACCCACGGAGAGCCCTACGCAGGAGAGAGCTGAAGCGGTTTCGTATAGTGAGTCCAGGTAGCTAAACCCCGCTAGGCCTGAGCCCACTAGAGCTATGTGTAGGGCTACCGAAGCCGCGGTGAGCGTGGTTAGGTAGAGGAATACGTAGGTAAGAGCTGACCTCACCTCATCGTCTCTAACTACGTCCCCACCGACCTTCTTAACTAGTACGACCGCCCTGGGTAGTGAGGGTTCGACCATCTCCCACACTATGCTCTTTAAGGCTATGGCTACCCTCCTCATCTTTATCCCGCCAGCTGTTGAGAATGTTGCTCCACCTACGACCATAGCTACTACGGTAATTACCTTCACAATGTCCGGGTCTTCACCTAGTGGGGTGACGGAGAAGCCTGTAGTAGTTAAGGCTGATACTAGGTGGAACAGCCATACGGGGAGCTTATCCACGAAGCCGTAGACTAGGGAGGTTACTGCTAGGAGGACTGATAGTGCTACGAGTACTGCGAGGAAGCCTCTAACCTCAACGGATCTCGCGAAGTCCTTGAGTCTACCTACAGTTAGATTGTAGAGGTCTGAGAAGTTAAGGGCTCCTAGGACCATGGGTACCGATGCTGCTACGAGTAACGCGTAGTTACTACCCCTAAACCAGTAGCCTAGGCTCTCGGAACGAGTTGACATGCCACCAGTAGCTATGGCCGTCATGGAGTGTGCTAGGGAGTTGAATGGGTCGAGGCCTACCGCGATTAGGAGTACAGTACCTATTACTGTGTACACTAGGTATATCAGGGATAGCCTCCTAGCTGTCTCGACTACCGATGGGACTAGCCTAACCCCTCTCTCAGCTACGTAGATGCTCCTTATAGCTCTATGTAGGAACGGGAATAGAGCACCGGAGACCACCACAATACCTAGCTCACCAACCCACTGAGTTACCGCCCTCCACATCAGGACTATGGGTGGGTAGGACTCAGGTATGCTAATAACGCTAAGCCCCGTCCCCGAGAAGCCGCTTAGGGACTCGAAGAACGCGTCGAGAGGGGTTAGGTCGGTTGTGTAGAGGTATATAGTTGTAGAAAACAGAGGCGCTAGTAACCAGAAAATTGAGACCACTATGTAGGCATCTAGTAACTCCGTTACAATAAACCCCCTACATACCAGGAGGACTAACAGAGAGGTTATAGTAGCTAGGGAGGATACGACGACCATCCTAACACCAGTGCTAGCCGTGTACGGATCTGCAGAGAGTGCGTACCCCAGGACCCCGATAGTTAAGGCAATTAACGAGAGGGTCAGCATGAGGGCGGAAACGGTGAAGCCTATAGCCTTAACTCTGTGGACTATCGTCACCGCGACACCGATATACCTTAGAAACCTCTAGATAAATGAACAACCTAAAGTACCGGTCTATAGCTCAGAGACACGCATCCTATAAACTTTATTACTCTCTACTCTACCTAGTTTCTATGGTGCGGGGGTGCCCGAGCCAGGTCAAAGGGGTCGGGCTGAGGCCCCGATGGCGTAGGCCTGCGTGGGTTCGAATCCCACCCCCCGCACCTCATTAACACCCCAATCTCATTGCAAGGACCTAGCGGTGTAGACCTCTCCTCTGATTACTGACTCTCTGGAGTACTAGTGTGGTTGCTGCTAGTGGGTAGGTAAGGAGTGCTGTGAGTACCAGTGAGGAGAACTCCCTAGTGCTTAGCACACCTAGGTTAAGGGCTGTTAGGGCTATGGCTGATTCTAATGCTCCCCTAACTGCAACTAGGGAGGCTACCTCGGTCTTGGAGAAGACGCGTAGTAGCCCGGTCCTACTGAGTACTGCTACTACGGCTACCTTCCCGGCTACAGCTCCTGCTAGTCCAGCAACCACCAGTACCGGGTCTGCCGATGCTGGGCTAACTGCGTAGCCTACGTACGTGAATACCAGGGGTGACGTAATGAGGTTGTTCACTACCTCCAGGCTATCAGCTATTGCCTCTACGTGACTAGTTACCCTAAGGAGGGGGTCCCCCGAGGACCTAGCTAGCCCTAGGGTCATACCTATGAAGTACCCCCTAGAAGAGGGCCTACGCTATCTACGGATAGACCTACCGCAGTGAAGAGCACAGCCATGGTGACTGCGTTGAGGATACCTACGCTAAGGCCCCGCCTTAGAGTTGCGGTGAGTACAGCTACACCTAGAGCTACCGACACTAGGGATATGGTAAGGCTTACCGTATCGACGTCGACCTCACTAACCCTTATCGATATCCTTCTAACACCGGACTCCCTAACGATCATCTCGGCTAGCTCTACTAGGGACGTCCCCCTAATAGTCTTGAGGACGTCCAGGATCAGCTTCTTAAGGGGCTGTTTCCGTAAATAAGGTGGGCTAGGGTTGTTTAAGTCCTTTTAGGGCTATGAGATATGCTGATGCTGTGTGCCTGTCTAGCCTATACCTTTTCATTATCTCGTCGTGTTCCCTGGAGTTTGTTGTGCCTCTTGGGTCTACGTACTTGACTTCTATGCCGTATAGCGGTGCCTTCAGGGCTACCATCTCGATGACAGAGCTCCTAAAGACCGAGACCCTGTAGTTGTAGTTCTCACGCCTCCTGTCGTTGCTCCTAACCCAGAGAAGCTTTAGCTTTCCCAGAACCTCTGGGTTTTCGAGGAACAGTACTCTGACTCCGTGGTTGTATGCGTACTCCAGCATCTCGTGGACTTTCATACCGATAATGCTCCTAGCCCTGTGCCTATCGCAACCCTTTCTGGAAGCCTCTTCGAACCAGAAGGTATAGGTGTCTCTGAGCCTCCCATCACCATCGACTACCGCTAGGTTTACCCTGTCTACATTTACGTCTACACCGCCATAGAGTCTGCCATTATTTGCTCTAACTCTGGTCGCGTGGCTGTAGTAGAAACCCACAGGTATCGCTATCTGTAGCTCCCCTCTAACATACAGCTTCCCATCTCCGGTATTCCAAGACTTCACGTATATTCTCGGCATATACGGTTGCCTCTCCCTGAGGATAGCGTCGAGCAACTTCTTGTAGGCACCTGACGTGCTGACTCTTAGAGCCATTCTCTCACTCTCCTTGCTGAAGCTGAAGACTGTGACTTCTACTTCGCTCGGTCTTTTAAGCGTTATGCTCCTGGGCGGGTACTCCTTCTCACTCTGCTGAAACATCAGCCAGCCAGACAGTTCGACACTCCTAAGGTCTATGCCAAGCTGTCTGCACGATTCGTAAACACTTCTAACTAGTGTAATCGCTCCATAGGAGTACCTCCTATTTGGTATCACGTTGTAGACAGTCTTATAGAACGTGCTTTTCCAGCCTATGTCCGAGGCTGGGAGGGCGGAAGATTGCTTAACGATATTAAATAGCCTATGTGTGGCCACTTTGAAGAGCCACGCAGTCGATAATAGGAGCTTCGCATTTTCCACCAGATGCGTTAAAACCCGCCGCAATAGTTACGTAGCTCACTTTTAGCCCGCTACTAGGGTATATACCTGGTATATACCTTTAGGTTTATAAACCTACTGCTCAACTATTAAGGTAGTGGGTGCCGAGTCCCAAGACCCGCAGCTTAACCGCGGTGCGCGGCTCAGCACCGTGCCGTGAGGAGCCCGGGGGTGGTGCTAAGCGACCCTAAAGTGCCATAAACAACCACTCTCGGGTGAACGGCAAGCCCTCTCCTACCTAATCCTAATCCTATTTACCTTTCTAGAGGACCAGGAGTACCTCCTCAACCTCTTAGACCTACCGAAGCCGCAGGCAGCGCAGTACCCCTTAGCTACGTTGAAGGCGTGCCTACCGCACCTCCTACACCTTATGTGGGTCTTACCCTTACTCCTCTTACCCATCGATGGGGTGCCCTTCACCTAGGTTCACCTCTTAGCTACCGGTGTTATCAGTACTATGTTCTCCCCCCGGATAACCACCGTCCCGAGTTTCCTGGGCTTATCCTCCACTATCTCGTAGGCATCCTCCAGGACTATATTCAGGTGCTGGTCGAAGCTCTTCAACCTACCCCGGACAACCTCGTTAGACCTGAGCTTAACCATTACGTCCTGACCCAGGTTCTCCCCAAGTAGTCTCTGAGCTGCGTCACTCATCTAGAGCTCTCCCCACATAATTCCCAGGTACCTTAAAAGCCTTTATCCTCCGCTAAACCTCTTGATGACCTCCAGGGACGCCTCCCAGATCCTGTCACCGGCGTAGTGGAGGTTCTCTATAGCCCTACCTCTCCTAATCCTCAGTACCTCCTCGGAGCTCATCAAAGCCTTACCAACCGCGATTGGGCTTACCTTACCCGGAGCCCACACTGCTACCACATCACCGACGGCGAACCCGCTCACCTCAACGATCCCGGGGGCCATAACGTCAGCACCTCTCAGTATATGCTTAACAGCACCCTCATCAACCACCGCGTAGTGGGTAGAGCCCACCCCGGCAGTCTTAACCGCAACTAGGGTCGGTACGAACTCCTCCCTAAGCCTAAATGCCAGCGGGATACCCCCTATAGCGAAGATCTCCACATCCTCGTAGACAACCCTAAGCCCCTCAGAGCTCTCCCCAACTCCAAGCACTGCACACAACCTCTGATACTTCGAGCAGAACGTACTTACGAAGTTCTTAACGTCCTTCTTCCTCAAGTTCGAGTACACCAGTTTAACCACAGCGAGCTCCGACCCTAGCTCACGGCCTAGAGTATATAAACCTCCTCCAGGAGTTAGAGCCTCAACTACTAAGTCCTCGTTCCACAACAAACTTCCTTTAAGTGGGATGGATGTAGGGAGCTTGGGGGCAATCATGAAAACATCAAAGAGCTTATAGGCTTCCCCTTCATCCCCACCTTAAAAGACGAGGCTTTCAGTTGTAACCGCCCCCAAGTCCATCGCGGGATGCGGGTAGGTCTGAAAACTAAGCAGAGAATTGTGGTTGAATATCTCTACATAGTAGAAACCCTAGTCCTCACCACTTGCTAGAGACTTCGCTCTTTAATGCGGGAAGCCGTCACCTACACTCCTAGTCGAGACGGTATGGGATTGGGCTGTTTCGTAGTTGATGGCTAGGGGTTAGATTTATAAGCTCTGTTTCTGTCTACTCCTCAGGGCCCGCCTAGGCGATGGGGGCCCTGCCCCGAGCCCGGGCGGGCTAAACCTAGATGGGAGCCCCGTGCCGTTGGGCTCGACGGCCGCCCATGACCCCATGCTGATCGCCCATGAGGTGTGGACGAGGTGGAAGTCCCTAGGTGCAATGAATGTAGACTGATGAGGGTGAGCATCTAGGGACAAACGGAACTACAACCGGAAGTCTGCAGACTCCTAGCTTCCATCACTAGGGGACTAGGTTAGTAGCTTCTAAATCTCTCTTCATTTCTATTCAAAGAGCTTAGTTCTCGGTGTGGGGTTGGGGTTACTCGGAAGTTAATGATCGGGAGAGGGCTTGTCTGTCTAGGTTATTGATGTGGATGAGAGGTCTTGCCCCAGACAAGCTGGTGAAGTAGCTACCTACGAGGGGCGGTTGAGAAGTTCCTCAAGTACGACGAGAAGGCATGAACCGGTACTGATGTAGATGAGAATCCGGGGTGAGCGATTCTATAAAAGCTCTCAACACTAGTAGTACCTAGGGATGAGATGGGTCTATAAGCGCTGAGTAGTGATGTGTAACCCACGCTACGACCCGCCGTGATGACTTCCTCCGGCACTGAGACGTGATGTTAAGGCATTTGACTGAGTACTCCAGCTAAGTACTCCAGCGCACCCTCTTACCTATAGCACTCCTTACAGTGTTGGTGAGGGGGTCTAGGTATAGGTGCCAGTACCTGATAATGTCTGATCCTATGTAGGCCTCGTACTCCTCTGAACCGCTTAGTATTCTAGCTACGTGGAAGACTGTTGTGTAGGGTATTTCGTAGCCGTTAAGTACTGCTCTATCCACAACGCACACCGAATCTAGGAGGAAGGTGCCTATGCCCTCGATCAATAGGGTCACCTCCTCAAGATCTTCAACCCTCTCCACGCACCTAATGTCTTCGGCTATAGGTCTTACTAAGAACGAGATGTTAAGCCCGTCGATAACTGCTGTACGTGCGTAGCCAAACCTCTCCCCCTTAAACACCCCAAGTAGTACTGTAGCTAGTACTCTACTCACCGCAGGTACCACGGTCTACAGCTTAGGAGGCTTATAAGGGGGTGGCCTTGAGAAGTACTTATAGGGTTTTCTGTAACTGGTACTAGCTGAATTATCCAATGAGCTAGGTGAGGGAGATTCCAAGAGACACCTTCGGTGATTAGGATGGGATGAGCCACTAGCTAACCTCCTACCGTCCTAAAGGGTAGCTTTCAGTTGTACGGTGGTAACACACTCCCGTAGCTGGGGGGTGGTTAGTACAAGGACCGCTGAGAGTAGGTGGCGGTTCACCGTTCTTCATGTTTGCTGGTTCCGACTCCCCGTCATCTACTGAGAAATGGTGTCAGCTAAAGACCCCCACTTAGCTCTAGGAAGACGCCGTTGAGGTTAGGGAGCTCTGTAGCTGTTTTAATTAGACTGCAGATCTCCTCAGGCTCTACGAAGCGGCCGGTAGGTATGGAGCTTAAGGCTCTCTGCCTTAGCCTACTACTAGCCCGCGGGTTATCTACCCAGCCTACTGCTATACCTACTACCCGTACCTTAGGTGCCAGCTCTCTAGCTAGGTACTTTACTACAGCCGTCAGAGCCCTCCTGGAGGCTACGTAGGGTAACGACGGTCTTAGACCTACGTAAACGCAGCGATCCTCTATAGCAACCATATCTGTCAGAAAGACTATCAACCCCTCACTCATCGCAGTACCCAGCTTTACAGCTATGTAGAGGGGTGTGGCTAAGTTAACCTTGAGTAAGTAGTCTACTAAGTCCTCGCTTATACCTGTAAGGGGGGTTGAGTCGTAGTAGGATGCCGAGAGAACTACTAGCCTAGGTACACCTACTGATAGTACCTCCCCTATAAAGGAGTCTAGACCCCCTCTACCGAAGTCCCACCTAATCACCTTAACTGTGGACTCCCGCACACTGGGGTCCTTGAGGAGCTCCTCGATGACACTCTCAGAACTCCTATAGTGTAGTACCAGTCTATAGCTCCTAGATAGGCACTGAGCTAGTCTCCTACCCAGTACCCCGGTAGCACCCGTAAGTAGTGCTAGGTCTATTGAGCACCCCCAAGGATTACGTAGTAGACTAGTATAAGGGCGTAGAGGGGGGCTGTTAGGGGGTCTGTCCTAAGTCTTAGCTCAACCACTCTACCACCTAGCTCAGCCACCCTACTTAGGTGGTACCTCAGGGAGTAGACCTCGACATCTGTTGTGAAGGCCAGCACATCCCTCGATACCCTCCTTAGGTAAGCGTGTACTGAGGGTAGGTCGGCTAGTACAGCTAAGCTCCTATCAGAGCCGTACACCAGTAGCTGGGCTGCTACCTCCATGGTTGGGGTATACGTAACTACGTGAGGTCTAACTAAGGTACTCCTCAAGGCATTAAGCTCCTCCCTATACCGCTCAACAAGTTCCTCAACTACTGTATGGAGAGTTTTACACTCATCTAAAATCCTCGTAGCCCTCCTCTGCAGATCCCTCCTACCTAAGCTAGCTACTGAGTAGGCTAGTAGCTGAACTAGCCTAAGTAAGCCGAGCTCGTCCCAGGGTACCTCAACGGAGTCTACGTAGCTGAACCTACTTTTAAGCTGCTCCGGGAGGGTTCCTGAGAGTACCGTCACTCTGTGGCCTGTTAGGATGAGCTGGTCGAGGAGTATGTATAGGTCCGAGTAGCCGTCGGGTGTAGCGGTAACTAGGACATCCACCTCCCTACCCTCATCGTAGGGGGCTATATAGTAGGTAAGCTCGTAGGGCTCTACATAGTAAGCACTAGAGGAGGTTAGGGAGTTAACTAGCTGTGCTAGGTACCTCCCCAAACCTCTAAACATGCCGGTAGAGGTCACCAGTACGTACCTCCTACCCTCAATAGCCCCTCTCAAGACTTGGGAGGACTCCTCAAGCATCTGCTGCGTACTCAGGGAGCCCCTGACCCTCTCCAAGACCCGCACACTACCCCACCTTCCTAAGGGCTATACGCAAATAGTACCGCCCCGCCCTAGCAGTACAGGGAAAACTAGGTAGGTATGGTGGACCGGCCGGGATTTGAACCCGGGACCTCTCGGATGCCAACCGAGCGCTCTTCCAGGCTGAGCTACCGGCCCACCGAAATCACTTAGGTAAAGCTGAATTATAAGCTTTAACTCCGTAGCACTACACGGATCTGACGTTTCCCCGATGGCGGTACTTAATGAGTTGCACCTCGATGTGGGTTCGCTAGCCTCACCCACACTTTATGGGCTCTCGTCGAGCCTAACAATACGGGGCTCCCATCCGAGTTTAGTCACTTCAATACAATGTCAACCGCTCCTGCAGCATCTCTTCAAGAACACTTCCGTTCACCTTTGTAACTCTAAGAACGCTCTTCAATATTTTTCACCTTACCAAGTCTCCCTACAGCAGTGCGGATCATTAAGAGTTCGAACTTCCTAATGCCACCCTCGGGAGAGCCCTCATTTTAATGCCTCAATAACCTCAGGCTCTTCACTCCTCATAGGATTACTCACCGATTTAGGTACCTACTTTCAAAACTTAAGTGTATGTATTAAAGGTGAGGGGTTCAGCTCTTATGTGAGTTTACGTTGTTTTATGGTCATCGCCTCATCTCCTTCCCCCGCATCGCTCCCTGGGTCTGCATCCGCCTTAGGGGCGTTCAGGGCCACCCTGGGGACCCCACATCTTGAGCTCCTGGAGCTACCCTCAGAGCCTCACAGGGTAGCTCATCAACGTGGCAGCACCAACCCTTTAAACCTATTAAACCTATGTGAAAACCAAGCAGAGTCCACGTAGTAGTAGCAGGAGAATGTCATTAGAGTAAAACTTAAAACAGTTGTCGGGTGGCTAAAGTTCTTGGGGGCGGTATTCACATAGGGATAGCCGTGACAATTAGGGTCTACCTAGGGAGGAGAATTGCCGAGGCTCTTTCGGTAGCTCTGAAACCTGATGACGTGTCAGCGCCTAGGGGCTTTAGGCTTGTGAACCGTGTAGAGGGCGACTACCTAGTGTATGAAGTAACCTGCCCCACCTGCTCTACTGAGGACCTACTGACTCTTGCGTCTATAGTTAGTGAGTTACTACTCCTGATGTACAGTATTCCCAGGGCCTTAGACTAGGTACCTTGGGTTGGTCAAGCCGGGTACCGAGATAAGCTTTTAAGCATAGCTGTGCCTTAAAGCTAAGGCGAGAGGGGTGTCAACTGCTGTAAGGGGTAAGTGGAGGGCTAAGAAGTGGTACACCGTACTAGCTCCAGAGGCCTTTAATAGTATACCTATAGGTACTATACCGGCTGACGAGGGGTGGAAGCTCCTCGGTAGGGTTATTGAGACTACCCTCTTCGATCTAACTGGAGACTTTACTAAGCACTACATACACCTGTACTTCCAGGTCTACAGCTATGACGAAACTAACCTCGTAGTCTACACTAGGTTTAAGGGACACGAACTTTCAAGGGACTACGTTAAGTCCATAATTAGGAGGAAGTCCTCGAAGATTGCGGGAATAATCGACGTAACGACGAGCGATGGTTACGTCCTCAGGGTTACCGGCCTAGTCCTAACTGCGTACAACTGTAACGCCAGCCACAAGAGAGCTATAAGGAAGATCATATTCCAAACCCTGAGTGAGTGGGCTCAGAAGAATACATTCAACGAGTTCGTTAAGGCCGTGGTACTCGGTAACCTAGCCGTGGAGCTGATGGCCCGCGCTAAGAAGATCTACCCGGTAAGGAAGGCTGAGGTATATAAATCTAAGCTCCTGGCAATACCGACCCCAGAGGGTCTGAAGCCTGCTGTTATAGTTGCTAGAAAGCCCTCCAGCTAAATCTTCTTAGCCCTCCTCTCCTGGGCCTCGACTAGCTTAGACTCGAGCTCCCTAGCTAGTCTAAGGGCGGTACTCATCACCTCTTTCGAGCCCGAATCGAGTAGTAGCCTCAGGAACCTAGCTGCACACTTACTACTATGAAATGCCAGTACTCCACCGGATAGCGCAACCACTATGCCCTGACCCTTGGGGAATACCCTACCACATACACAGCACCTGAACCTCCCCCCAGAGTTGGCTCCTACCATACCCTAGTCACGCCTACCCATAAAGTTGCGGTAGCAGGTTTAAAGAACTACTTTAGCAGAGCTAGCTACGGTTAATATCCTTAGTGGAGAATATCCCCATAGTCTCGAAGAACTCCACCACCTTCTCTACATCTAGAGGTGAGGATATGACCACACCACTAACAAGACCCCGGAGCTCCTCGAGTATCTCGTGAATATCACTTAAGGTAAAGTACTCCTGGTTAAGCTTGTCGAACACCCCCTTACTCTTACCTACACCTAGAAGTAGGAACGGGTAGACCTCGCTCGATGCTCTAGAGACTACCCCACATACTTCCCCCAGTTTCTCTCTACTACTAGGTCCGTAGTGTATTACGAAAACGAAGTCGGGTTTGTGCTCCAGTCTCCTAACTATACTCTCTATGGGGTACCTTAAGCTCACAACTAGTCCTAGTCTAACTCTAATACCCATCTTCCTGATGTACTGCATAACCTCCTCACTAAGTAGCTCACTCCGGCTTGTACCGTACTTCGGGGGATCCCCCTGGGTAAGTAGGACACCGTAGAGACCGAACTCCTCGGCTACCTTCACCTTCTCTAGCACGTGGTTGAGGTTTAAATCCCTAAGCCTAATACTGAATATCGTCTTCAACCCGAAGCTCGTACTTAGGTAGACGCTAGTAGCCAGGCCATCTAGAAGGGGTACCCCAGCTGGAGCACTAGGTACGAAGACCGCGTCGAAAATCCCACCCACTCTAGGAGCTACTCTATCGACAAAATTCTTGCTAAACGGCGGTAGCTCTAGTACGTACTTCAGCCTACTCCACCCATAAGGTGTAGATAGTGCTACGGCTACATATAACCTATCTAACGCAACTAATGGGGGGTAATGTCCGGTGAAAGCCCTTAAAGCCCTCAGAGAGGTCTTTGAGAGCTGTGGGTATCCCTTCGAACTAGAAGAGAAGCTAAGATTCCGTGCTGGGAGAGCCCTCGTGGAGGTGGGTGAGGGCGAGGGAGTGCTCATAGTTGAGACCTCGATACCCCTCCCCTCTGCATCCTCCACAGAGGAGGAGTACGCAGACGCATCCGAGATATTTAGGGACGCTATGACGCTACTCAGTAGGTTGCGGGGCAAGGTGAATTACGAAGTAGACCTAAGCCTTCCGGACTACCCGACCCTGAGGATTATAAAGGTGGTTGAGGGGGTTGGAGAGCTAGTAGAGGGTATACGTAGTTACCTGAAGTATAGCAGTAGCTATGTAGAGGGTAGTGGGGTCTGAGAGTAGTCTAAAGAACCCTTAGGAGTTCGCTAATTAAGATCTCGAAGAAGGCTAGTGGTGCCCTGAGTTCTAGGAGCTTCAGTACCCTGGGGTGGGCCTCTCCAACGTAGCCTGTGGTAATGCCCTTGACTACTACCTTAGCGGCTCTCCCAGGTATCGCTATAGGTAGACCATCGAAGGGTTCGAAGACGGGTTTAATCCCTAGGATTTCGAGAAGTGTTTTGACCGTAGCTAGTCCATCCGTGAGAGTTACGCCGGAACCGTAGATGGACCCTGAAACCCTCCTAGACGTAGTTAGGTTATCGGGGTCCACCGCGTCACCGACCTCGAATACCTTAAGATCCTGTAGACCGTACTTCTTAACGTTCCTAGATACGGTGGCTAGTACTGAGGGGAGGAGTGATGGTCTTAGAACCGAGTACGTACGCATCTTAGGGTTCTCAATCTCGGTAAACCTTACGTAACCCAGTGAGGTAAGGTAGTCGGGGTCTGTAAGTATGAAGTTGGCGACCTCGGTAAAGCCCATACCCACCAATATATCCCTAACGAACCTCGTAACTCTCTCCAGCGGGTGTACCGAACCCCTAGCTGCGGGGACCTCCAGGTACCCCCCTATAGCGTTGTAGTCCATGGAGATCGCTATGTCCTCCACGATATCGTCCTCGTCTATAACGTCGACCCTGTAGGGAGGTACCCAGACCTTAACGTAACTCTCCGTTACCTCAAGTACTCTGTAACCGTACCTCTCTAGGTACTCTGGGATCTTCTCTAGACCTGGGCTAGCCCCTATTAGGTTCTCGACCCTTCTAAGGCCGACGATGAGCTCCCGACCCAGTAGAGTACTGAAGAGCATCTCACCGAGCTCCTCCCGACTTACTACCCTAGCTACCTCTATGACCTCACCACCACGCTCGTAGACGGCTAAAGCCATGGTAGCTAAGACGGAGGCCATTAACCTAGGCTCTGTACCGGTTACATCTATTAGGATGTTCCTACTCCTTTCAGTTATCCTAGTGTCCTCGGAGTTTATTATGGGGGGTAGGGAGAGTACTGTCCCAGCAGAGTCTACCAGTAGGGGGTACTTACCTCTTCTAACTAGGTGACCATATAGCCTCCCCTTCTCGGTAGTCTCGAGTATGGTCTCGGCACTCATGCTGGTAGAATAGCCCAGTGGTCTGAACTCCGCGGTAGCTACGGCTCTGTAGTACACTGGGGGCTTTATGGTGTCTAAGTCGTACAATCCTATGGATACCAGCTCCCTGTTTCCGCAGTGGGTTAGGTGGAGTTTCTCCTGTAGTTGGAATAGCTGGCTAATAGCCTCATCATCCAGCTTCACCCCCCTAACTACCACTACCATTACGTAGGGCCTGTACCTCGGAGCCCCCCTAGCGTCTACATGTATAGAACTCCAGCCTACTGGATAGACTGTCGGCTTCTTAAGTCCCAGTAGTAGTACGATGGCTCTGGCCAACCCCTCGGCTGAGTAAAGGTCTAGCCTATCGTGAGGTGCTTCGAAGGTTATGCTATCCCCACGTACTTCCTCAAACTCCAACTTCAGGAAGTCTGCTAGTCTGCGGAGCTCCTCGAGGTCTATACTCCTCCCAACTAGTCTCTCGAGGTCCCACAGTCTAACTGAGACCACCGGCACCTAGTACCACCTTAGGTGGTCTACGTATCTCCACCTCCCTAATGTCATCGCTGTACAGCTCCCTTATGTCATCTATACCCAGTAGTATCATAGCTATCCTATCGACTCCTATACCCCAGGCCGCTACGTTATACCCGTGGAGACCTAAGGGCTCTAGGACCTGCCTCCTGAACATACCCCCTGGGAGTACCTCAACCCACCCTAGCTTAGGGTGCTTCACGTAACCCTCGACGCTGGGCTCTGTGAAGGGGAAGTAGGCTGGCTTGAACCTGACCTCACCTAGGCCTAGGGCTCTAGCAAACTCCCTGAAGAACTGGAGGAGATCCTTGAACGAGATGTTCCTACCGACCATGATGCCGTCCAGCTGGTGGAACTCCATTAAGTGCGTCGGATCTGGGGTATCCGGTCTGAACACCCTGTCTATCGTAAAGACCCTGTACTCCCCCTCCCCACGCTCGAATAGTGTCCTAACAGATACAGCCGTACAGTGAGTTCTCAGTATCAGCCTAAGTGCCTTCTCCTGGTCCCACGTATACCCAGCAAATGCCTCGTGGTATCTCTTAACCTCATTAACTAGACTGACCGGTGCCCCGCCTAAAACAGCAACCTGACCCCCTCCCTTAATTCTGTAAACATCGGTAGGTCTTCTCGATGGGTGGTACTGCGGTACGAAGAGTACATCGAAGTTCCACAGCTCAAGCTCTACGTGAGGTCCCTTAACCTCCTCGAACCCTAGGGATACCATCACCTCCCGCATGTAGTCTATGATGTCGACGAAGAAGTGCTTTCTAGCTAGCCTAAGCTTCGGGGGCTCAACGCTGAGGTCAAAGGGCTTAAACTCTATGTGGTCCCAATTACTTAGTGATATCACCTCCGGGGTTACTACCGTAACTACCTCTCCTCTAGTGAGTGAGCTAGCTACTGAGAGCAGAACCTCCGTAGCCTCAACCCTTAAGTCCTTAACCTCCCTAACTGAGATAAGGCCTCTCCTCCTCAGCTCCCTATCGATCTCCTCATCCTTAAACTCCCTAGGGCTCAGGTACTCCCTGAGCCTACCCTTAACCCTCTCAACATACTCATTAAGGGCCCTAACTCTCTCCGACTTCAGTGTAATACCCTCCCTACCTATCTCAGCAACTCCGCACCTCCTCAGAATCCCTATAGCTGCGTTTAACTCATCCTCAGCCATGCCCAGCCCTCTGAGGTCGCTAAAGCTTAGCCTACCAGTCTTGAGGAGCACCTCAACAAGCCTCTCCTCCGGTAAACCTACATCGAGGTACCTCCTACCACTATCACTTACCTCAGCTACGCGGACTTCCCTCCTTAAGACCCTGATAAAGCCCCTGGCCTCAAGCTCAGCCAGATCCCTCATTACATCCTGCTCCCTCCTCCCTAGGGCTACCGCTAGCTCCGAGACCGGTAGGGACCTAAATCTAGCTAAGAGTACCGCAATATCGTAGAGTCTCGGAGGGAGCTTAACTACGCTAGGGCTACCCATTCCCTACGACCTACCAGCAAATACCACGTGGATAAGAACTAATAAGCACCTAGCTAAGCCCCCCACCAGATTCCCCCGTTAGGGGTTCAGCTCTTATGTGTTTTATGTGATCATGGCCTCATCTCTATCCCTCCACATCCCACTCGGGTTCTCACCGGGCTTGGGGGTGTTCAGGACCACCTAGGAGACCCCGCATCTTGGGTATCTAACCCATACACCTACCTTAGAACTTTAGACGTTTACCGATACCTAGCACTAATCAAGGCAAGGGAGCGACATCAAGCTATTAAACCTATATGGAACTCGAAACGGCAACTAAGGGCTCTCCCGAAGCTTTTAAGCTGTAGCACATTACTACTTAGAGGGGGTAGGGCCCGTAGCTCAGCCAGGTAGAGCGGCGGGCTTTTAACCCGTAGGTCCCGGGTTCAAATCCCGGCGGGCCCGCTACACCCGGTGTTCTGAACTCTATCTGAGTGAGACCACCGTAATACTCCATCCTACATAAACTTAGTGTTTCGGGATTAACCGGGTGGCGAGATCCAGCAATCGAAAGGTAAAAACGGATCCTTAATACTACCCTAGTGCACCTACTCTAATTCTTACACCTCCGTCCGTTCTAGCTATTGTTAGTTCCTGTAGGACTTCTCTAAACCCGCACGAAGAGCACTTTAGGGTGTACCTCACGATAGCTACACCGTTGGAGACCGTTCTCTCAGTTAGGACAGCGGCCCTATTCTCGCATTTAGGGCACTTGGGGCCTTCGTTGTACCTCCACGGCATTACCGGTAGCACCTCCTTGGTTACCTCTAGACTACCTCTCTGTACCTACACCTATCATGGTACTAGCTCTACGCACAGTTTTAAACTCGCTAAAACCCCTAGCCTTAAGTGCTGGAGGTGTACTGTTCTGACCTCCTCTCTACCCTAAAGGGCGAGGCTTTCAGTTGCAAACCATTTAAAACACCCTATGGAAGACCCTCTCCTCAAAGACCTCCTCGTAGGCTTTAAGCAGCCTCCTCGTCTGTTTTCCCAGGTTTAGATTACCGTAGATAGCTTCCTAGATAGTTATGAGGATGGCTACGGTCTATAACCTCTTGAGGCACTCCGGGTTTACTATACACGTATTGCATAGGGGCTTCCTGGCCTTGCAGGTGGATCTACCGTGCTGTATTAGACTAAGGTGTGCCTTGAGTAGGTAGTTAGCCTCCCTAGGTAGCTCCTCCTCTACGCGCCTCCTTGCTCTCTCGTAGTTTTCTCTGAGGTCTACTGTTCCGTACCTATGTAGAACCCTCCTTATATGGGTATCAATAGGGAATATGGGGTGGTTCCTGTACATAAGTAGGAATACATCCGCCGTCTTATAGCCTATACCCGGTATCTTCAGTAGCTTAGTTCTCAGTAGCTCCGGCTCATCATACTCAAGCTCCTCCCTACTTAAGGACCTCAGTAACTGTAGGATTGTCCTAGCTTTGGCGTAGTGAAGACCCGAAACCCTTATAAGCTCGGCTAGTCTCTCAACCCCTAATTCAAGTATCTTCCCCACATCTACCGGTACCCCAACTACCTCGATAAGCCTAGCTAGTGCTCTAGAGGAGTTTACGTCACTGGTATTCTGAGATAGTATCGTAGCTATTAGGATGTAGTAAGGGTCTCTGGGAGCTGTAAGTGCTGTGAAGTTCTGGGGGTTTATCCTACTCCAGTAGTATTCGATAACCCTATCGCAGAGGTACCTAACCCTCATCGTAGGAGCTCTTTTAACCTCAGGTTATAAGCTTCCGGGGATCGTCGTGCTAGCTCTACTACTCTCAGACATACACGGTAGGGTATCCCTACTTAGAAGGATCGTTAAGACTTCCGACTACGACCTAGCGCTCGTAGCTGGGGATCTATCCAACTACGCCGGCGGGGGCTACGGGGAGGTTCTCGAGCTTCTATCGGAGAGCTTACCCCTCACTATAGTTGTTCCCGGGAACGTAGATCCTCCGGAGATCCTCAACCTAAGTCTGGGGAACGTCGTTATACTACACACCTCCGTAGTCGATGTACGCGGCCTACTGGTTGCCGGGGTAGGTGGTGGGATCGGGTTTAGCTTCTGGGGTATACCCTACCTAGCTGAGTACCACATAGCCGACTTCGTTAAGAAACTCTCCGAGGAGTTGAGGAGGTCTTCCAGAGCCCTCCACATACTACTTACCCACACACCACCCTACAATAGTGGTGTAGATAAGTTGTACAGCGGAGAAGTCGTCGGGTCTAAAGCATTGCGGAACTTCCTAGAGGAGTTCAAACCCCTCCTACACGTATGCGGACACGTACACGAGAGTCGCGGAGTCTCTACACTTGGTAGAACCACCGTAGTTAATCCTGGACCAGCTATGGTTGGCTACTACGCAGTATCCAGGGTAGACCTAGACCGTGGAAGAGTCGATGTAGAACTCGCGAGAGTTAAGTAGCTAATAAGCTCCTAACTGACGTATTTCGGGGGTGTGCGGGTAGGGCTGGGAGTTCGCCGCCTCCCCTCGCCGAAGGCGTAAGGCGGGGCCAGTAACCCGTACCACCCGGAGATCCCCGCTCCCGGAACTCCGCGTCAGCGGTGAAGCCCGCCCCGTGGGGTCGGCGGTGGCGGAGGCCCTCCTGGAGGGGAGGGTCTACCGCCTTTGCGGGGGGAACCTGGCCAGGCCCGGAAGGGAGCAACCTAACCCCCGACGTCGACGTTCACGGGTCACCGGGTAGAGGACGGCGCGGAGAGGTCCGGAAGTGGGTTAGCTCCGGGTGGGAGGGGGCCGCACACCCCCTCTAAAGCTATGATCGACTTACTAGGAGGAGTTCCTCAGTATAGTCCAGGTGCTCTGTAGACCCTAATTAGGGTGTACTTAGCTAGCTTAACTACCCCAGGCTCTAGAATGGTGAAGCCATGTGACTCTGCTATAGGTCTCTGCACAGGTGAAGGAGCTTCGAAAATCTCTGCAGTACCCTCCTCCTCATTGATCAGCTTAACGAACCTCAGCCTTGTGAAGGCCGTGAACCTCCCCCTGTAAGTGTAGTCGTGGCCTAGCCTTAGTAGTCCGGTTAGGTAGTGGGCTACTGGGTCACCTCCCTGCATAACCTTAAGTAGGGGCTGGAGTACGAAGACAGCCCCGGATACGGTAGACTGGATAAGCCCGGGTAGCAGTACCACAGGTTTTCCACGTAGGGATACTAGCGACGTCACCCTACCGGGTTGAACTGCTACACCCCTGACTAGGACCTCAACACCATCTAGAGAGCTTACAGTCCGGAACGTTAGGTCCTTATCCCCTAGTGACGCACCACCTATTGTTACCACAGCATCGTACTCCTCTACACCTACCCCAACCACCTCCCTAATGACCTCGGTAGAGTCCTCCACGGGCTTGGATACGGTGATCCCACCTGCCAGAGGTTCGCACATGCTCCTAACGACTAGGCTACTGGTCTCCCTTCTAGAGCCCTCAGCAAGCTCTGTACCTACCGGTACTACAAGTACCCTAGGTCTGACGAACACCTTGAGCGTGGAGAGACCCAGCTCAGCTAGGAGTCTAGCCTTAGCTGGGGTAACTAGGGAGCCCCTCCTAGCTACTATGTCCGACCTGGCTACATCCAATCCCCTACGTATGATCTCAGACCCCTCCTCCAGGAACCTCGGAGCTATGACCTCACCCCCCACTACGCGGGCGGCCTCGACTGGAAGCACGGCCACAGTACCCTCGGGGACGGGCTCACCGGTCCTAACGTAGGTAGCCTCGCACCTACCTAGGGTACTACCCTCTACCAACCTATACGATAGCCCGCTACAGGAAGACAGCGCGAACCCATCTACGTGCGATATGTCATACTCCGGCAGGTCCCTAGGAGCCGTCAAGTCCTCAGCTAGGAACCTACCAACCGAGTTAGTTACATCAACCTCCTCCACCCCGAGAGACTTGAAGTACTTCCTTAGAATACCCCTCAGGTTCGCCAGGTCCACGTACTTGAATAGACCCTCAGGTACTGGGGACGGCATACGTATTCAGTATACTAGACTATGCCAAGGCTTTTAAAGTCGAGGAGAGGCCCTAGCCCTTCCTAACTATAGAGGCCCTACCCGGTATTAGCTTGGCTATGTTGTTAACGGTGAGTCCACGCACGTCCGGGCATCTCTCAACAAGGTAACCCCTTATCTCCTTGGAGATCTCATCAATACCGAGATTCCCCGGGACTACCTCAACCCAGGCAACAGCTCTTGAGGCTACTAGCTCTGGAGGACCTATAACGATGTCGTAGGTGTCTCCGTAGTATGCTACCCCTATCCCAAGTCTCAGCTTAACCCCCCTAATGTAGTTCCTCTGCCCGTAGACCATGAAGGAGCCCCTCGGTAAGTACTGCCCGGGGGGTGCCGCTAGCTTAACCTGATCTCCGTAGACCCAGAAGACGTCGACTGAGGCGAGCCCGGCTTTCCAGGCCTTACTATAGGATGCTGCCAGCGTAGCTACCTCGTAGAGGTCCCTCTCACCTACCTCACGACCCTGGGTCAGTATGACGAACACCGCGGCTCCGTGGATGTCCGCGTGCATGAATATGTCCCTAGGCCCTAGGTACCTCCTAACGATAACCTCGTTCTGCGAGGCATCGCGCCCCCCTATAGCTAGGAAGCCGCTTGAGGTCTCTACCCACAGGAACCTACTGAACCAGGAGACCCTCCTAGGTCTTACCCTAAGGGCCTCCAGGAGGACCCTACGCCTAGCTAGCTCATCCAACCTCCTCTTAAGCTCCTCAACTACAGCCCTAGCCCTCCCGTACTTCTCAGTTAGGTGGACGTACCTACCCCTAAGCTCGCTGTACTGCTCCACAAGGTCCTTATACACAAGTAGCTTCAGTTCACCATCGGGTAGCCTAATGAGTACCGAACCCTCGGACGGGTTCCCCTCTACCGGACCGCATCTCTCTAGACAGCCCCAGCCGCAGTCCTTGATAGCCCTTCTGCAGCACCCCCATATCTCCTCAACGACGTGGTAGTTCCTCTCGAATAGTTCCAACTCCCTGGATACGGCGGCTACGTACTCCTCCAGCCTTCTAAGTTCGCTCTCAGCCTCCTCCAGGGTCTTAGATACCCTAGCCTCCTCCTCCTTAATCCGCGCGAGCTCAGCCTGCTTCTGCTCGTGGGAGGATAGCTCTCTGAAGTATTCCTCGACTAGCTGGTTCATGGACTTGTACTCCACTACCTCGAGGCCCTCGGCTACCCTACTCGGGGTGAACGGTAGGAAGCCCACGGGCCTACCTGAGGATATGATGAGGCACGGCCTAGGGGACTCCAGGACCTTCCTAATGAACTCCCTGACCTCATCAACGTATTTGAGGACCACGTCGGTGCCCAGCTCCGCAACCTTAGCTGTACGCACCCTAGGGTCTAGGACCTCGTTAACCACCTCCGGGGGTATGCCGAAGACCCTTACTAGGAACTGCGCTAGGTTACCCGAGAAGCCCCTCGCAGCTGCGACTACGTCCTCGGGGCTGGCTCTAAGGATATCGGTAGGCGCTGGCGGTGGCACGTACCTAGTACCGGGGCGTACCTCCCTGTCCCTAACCTTCAGGCCCCTGTTTACAGCTAGAACCCTACCATCACCGTCTACTAAGGCTATGATGCCCCTCGGTAGGAGTTCGACGTAGAGCTTGAGCCTCCTGCCACCACTCTCAAACTCGAGTACAGCCACCCTCTCCAGACCTAGCTGACCTACACCAACGAGCCTCGCTCCATCTAGGAACTTCCTGAACTGCCTAGCAACACCTAGGGACTCTGTTGTGAAGATGTGCCTACTTACGTGGATCCTCCTACCCGCCTCAGCCACTAAGTAGAGTACGTCATCTCCACACCTAAGCTCCAGCACTAGGAGGTCCCTTAGGGGTACGTAAACATTCCGAACACTACACCCAGAGAGCTTACCCAACTCCCTAAGCACTACCGCTAGATCGATCGACGTAAGGACCTCCTTAGGCTTCGCCGAGCTCACCACAGCCCCCCAGGTGGTAGTTTTCTAACTAGTTGAGTACTCTCCCAGGGGGTTGTAGGGTGAGGTACATTAGGGCCTCTCTAGGTAGGTACGCGATACGTAATACGGCTGAGGAGGTGGTGCTTTGGGCCCCCTCGCTACTACTCGGTAGTCCGGAGCCGGGTAACGAGGTGCTGATCTCTGACTGCTCCATCAGCTACCTATTCAGTAGGCGGGACGCTATCCGCGCGCTATCCTCCGTAGTGGTACCTGGTAGAGCCGTTAGCTTGACCGATAGGATACCCCTAGAGGCGCCGGAGCTAGAGCCTGTCGACTGCAGCCCGGAAGGGCTCGAGAACTCCGTTAAGTACCTCCTGGAGCTCCTCCGCGAGTCTGCGGAAGCCGCGCCCCGGTTCCCGGGATTCACTAGACAGCTCCTCTCGCGGTTCCTCTCACCAACCAGGCTGGTCCTAGGAGATACGAGGGGGTTCGAGAGGGGTGTTGGTACTGGGATAGCATCGTCCCTAGCTAGAGATATCGTAGCTAGGCTCGCGGAGTTCCTCGGTAGTGGGGTTAGCGAGGTTGTAAAGGTACTCTACGTAATAGACCTAAGGAAACCCCAGGCTCTTTTAGTGGTTGGAGATATGCTGGTGAGGAACTACGTAGTTAGCTCAGAGCTATCCAGAGACCGTGAGGCCCTGCGTAAGATAGCGCAGCTTACTAAGTCTTAGAGTAGAGCCAGCAGGCTACCATATGCCCTTTAGAGCTCTCAAAGAACGGGGGTTCCCTGGTTCTACAGATATCCATAGCGTAGGGGCATCTCGGGTGGAACCTACAGCCAGGTGGTGGGTTTATAGGCGATGGGGGTTCTCCCTGCGGTTTTACCCTCTTCCTTTCCCTAGATAGCCTGGGGTCGGGTATGGGTACTGATGATAGTAGCATCATCGAGTAGGGGTGCTTGGGGTCGTTGAAGATGCTCTCAGAATCTCCGACCTCTACTACCTTACCTAAGTACATTACGGCCATCCTGTTGCTCATGTACTTAACTACAGCTATATCATGGGATATGAACATGTAGGTCAGGTTGTACCTTCTCTGAAGGTCCTTCAGTAGCTCTAGGATCTGAGCCTGTACTGATACATCCAGTGACGATGTGGGCTCGTCGAGGACCACGAACTTGGGTCTGAGTATTATAGCCCTTAGGATAGCTACCCTCTGCTTCTGACCTCCCGAAAGCTCGTGAGGATACCTGTAGAGGTGTTCACTACCTAACCCAACAGTTTCCAGTTGCTTAGCTAAGTACTCCTCTGCGTTACCTACGTTTACTCCGTGCTCTCTGAGGGGTTCCAGTAGGGTCTCAGCTATGGTGAGCCTCGGGTTAAGCGATGTATGGGGGTCTTGGAAGACCATCTGGGCATTCCTCCTAAACTCCTTAAGCTCCCCACCCCTCAGCTTCGTTACGTCCTTACCTTCGAAGAGTATCCTACCAGATGTAGGTTCGTAGAGTCTTAGCACGGTCTTCCCTAGGGTGGTCTTACCGCACCCGCTCTCACCTACAACACCCAGAGTCTCTCCCGGGTAGATCTCCAGGTTTACGCCGTCAACAGCCTTAACCTTCTTAGTGAAGGACCCCCTAACGCTGAAGTACTTACGTAGGTTCTCAACTTTAACTAGAGGCTCCACGTACATCACCTTCTCTCAACGAGCCAGCACGCAACTCTATGGTTCTTACTTACACTCACTAGAGGGGGTTCCCTAGTTCTACAGATATCCATAGCGTAGGGGCATCTCGGGTGGAACCTACAGCCAGGTGGTGGGTTTATCAGGGACGGTACAACACCGGGGATACTCTCAAGCTTCTCGATCCTCCTAGCCGGGTTCGGGACGGACCTCAGGAGTAACTTAGTATACGGGTGCTCTGCACTGTAGAACAGTTCCTCGGTCTCAGCCTCCTCAACGATCTTACCGGCGTACATCACGTAGACCCTCTGAGCCATCTCAGCAACTATCCCTAGGTTATGGGTTATCAGTACTATACTCATCCCGTACCTGGACTGGAGGTCCTTAAGTAGGTCGAGTATCTGTGCTTGAACGGTGACGTCTAGGTTGGTGGTGGGCTCATCAGCTATTAGTAGTCTAGGCCTATTAGATAGACCTATCGATATCACAGCCCTCTGCCTCATACCTCCTGAGAGCTCGTGCGGGTAGTTCCTAACCCTGATCTCGGG
>JAJHQJ010000036.1 GCA_020833415.1 Desulfurococcaceae archaeon
AGGCAGTTGCGTACGTAGCCTAGAGACCTCCTGAACCCCCTAGTGGCCCACAGGAGGTAGCTGTAGTTGAGGGGGGTGAAGGCGGTGTACTCAGGCCCCTCGACATCGATAGAGTACTCGAGTACGTAGGCAGCCTCGTAGAGGTCTAGTACACCGATATCGCGGGTCGGTACGTAGGTCCTCCCCTCGATAGACCTTAGGGACTCTACACCCAGTTCCCTAGCTACGTCCTGCTCGGTGACCCTGTCCACAGCCCTCCCGAAGTACCTGAGTAGGCATAGGTCAACGCTATACCTGACCACCTCCTCGAGCGGTAGTAGACCCCACCCGAGTAGCTTAGGGGCTGTAACTTCCCTAACGGCACCTGCCCCCACAGCCTCGGTAACTACCTCCATAAGCTCCTGGTTAGGTCCTTCAAAGAGGGATCTAGGGGTATACCTGGTTAGGGCTGAGGATATGAGGAGTACGTACTCCTCCGGAGCTACGGTCACTACTTCCTTGAGGGACTCCACTATGGCGGGAGCTACGTGTTGGGATGCCTTCCTAGATCTTAGCTCAGCTAGCTCTACACAGCTAGGGCAGTTCTGAACGTAGGCCCCTACACCTACGACCTGAATACCGAGGGTATCCAGGTTAACAGGGTCTACGGTTGTGTAGAACTCGAAGTCCACGCCTAAGGTCCTTAAGGCCCTCAGTAGTACTCCGCTAGCCACCAGACTCTCAGCACTTACGTCCCCAACTACAGCTAGCTGCCTCTCCTTGTGCAGGATCTCGGAGAGGCTCCTAGCCTTAGGTACCTCCTTACGTGAGTGCTGAGCTAGGCCCAAGAAATCTACCTACTCGAACCGGTAGAGTGGCTGGGAGACTATAACAGAGACCCTCTCTGGGTCATACGTCCAGTCCGGTGGAAGCTTACCGACCCTCTTGTAGTACTTGATCAGCCTATGTATCTTAGACTCTATCTCTATGAGCCCCTTCTTACTGTGGGTATCCTTCGGGTGAACCGCTAGGTGCTTCCTGAGGTTAACGGCTCTCCTAAGTAGGTTGTAGAGGTCCTCGGGGACCACCATCCTGACCCCGTGTCTCTCCAGTATCTCCTCAATCTTCTGACCAGTTATCGCCTTAGCTAGGGGGACCCCGTACTGGTCTCTGAGGATCACCCCGATCATGGATGGTGGGTAGCCCTTCCTAGCTAGCTCTACTACCAGGGCCTCAACCTCCTCAGAGGTAAACTGAACCCACCTCGGGGGTATACCGGTTAGGGGTCTCGTAGAGTGTGACTGACCCCTCTTTTTCTTCTTGTTCAGCTACCACACCCTACAGTCCTCAGCGATGGAGGTTTTTAAGCTTCTAACCTCCTCCCCACCCTTAAGGGGCGAGGGTTCCCGCTAGGGCGGGGAGGTTCGGAATTACATCTCCCCGCTTCGGGGATTCAACCCTGGGCCGGGCTCCGACCCATTACCCCTACCCCTCTCGGGGTTATGGGTACTCCAACTATCATCGCCCTAGGCTCACAGAGCCTAAACACTCATCACCGAGGTAAACTAAGGCCCTGCTCCATGAAGCTGATTATTTGGTACCTGTAGAGTAGTGGGGAGTGGGTTGAGGGAGCTTCAGGTAGTAGTGGTGGTAGCCGATGGCCTCGGGGATAGGCCGGTCCCGGAACTAGGCATGAGGACCCCCCTAGAGCTAGCAGACTTCAGTCCAGTAGCGGACGTCCTGGTTAAGTCCTCGGTAGGTCTGTGGGATCCTATAGAGCCCGGGGTTAGACCGGGGAGCGATACGGCGCACCTAGCCCTTTTCGGGATTAACCCGGTAGGTAACTACCCAGGTAGGGGACCCTTCGAAGCGCTAGGTGCTGGAGCATCTCTACAGCCAGGTGACGTAGCTTTTAGAGGTAACTTCGCGACCGTGGGGGAGGGTATGGTAGTTGTGGATAGGAGGGCTGGCAGGTTTATTCCCGAGGCTAGGCAGCTAGTAGAGTACCTTAACGAGAGACTGGGTACTATAGATGGTGTTGAGGTGAGACTCTACTACGCAACGGAGCACAGGGTTGCGGTTGTATTTAGGGGTGAGAACCTCTCAGACGCAGTTAGCGATACAGACCCCCACGTAGAGGGGGTTAGGGTACTTAGGTGTGTACCGAGGTCGGGGGACCCGGCTGCCACCAGGATGGCTGAGGTAGTGAACAGGTTTACTGAGAGAGTTCATAGACTACTCGAGGAGTGCCCCATCAACGCTGAGAGGAGGAGTAAGGGGCTACCACCGGTTAATGCGATTCTCCTAAGAGGTGCTGGCAGGATGGTTAAGTACCCACCGATAACTGGGAGGCAGGGTATCTCGCTAGCTAAGGCAGCCGCGATCTCAGCTACAGCACTAGTCAAAGGAGTCTGCTCCATACTCGGGTTCGAGGTCTATACACCACCGGGGGCTACAGGTGATGTGAGGAGCGACCTGATGTCTAAGGCTAGGGAGGCTGTAGACCTGTACAGAAAGGGGTACGACCTCGTGTACGTACACATAAAGGGTACGGACTCGGCGTCCCACGACGGGAATCCTAAGCTTAAGCTAGAGGTGATAGAGAGATCTCTGAAGGCCCTAGCCTACATACTGGATAGGGTGAACCTAGGTAGTACTGTAGTAGCATTTTTAGGGGACCACACGACCCCGGTAACCGTCAGGGACCACACATCGGATCCTGTACCCGTAATGCTCTACGCTCCGGGAGTACTCCCCGACGGCTTTAGGGAGCTGAACGAGAGGTTGGCTAGGAGGGGGTCTCTGGGTAGGCTTAGGAACGTTGAGTTCTTCGGGGTACTAATGGACTATGCTGGGAGGAGTGAGAAGTTCGGGGCGTGATGTTGGAGGAGTTCACTAAGATTAAGGAGAAGCTTAGGGAGGTAACCCGCGGGGACTACAGGGAGTTTCTAAGGAACTTCAAGCACTCTATTAAGGTAGCCTCACTACTTAGACAGCGCAGGCTTATAGTCCTCTGCGGCTCTGACGGGGTAAAGCTCTCAGGATTAGCTGTAGAGCTCGTGATACGCTACCTGAAGACGTTAGCTAGGGGTAACTCAGGTAGGAGGAGCTACAGGGTTCTGTACTTCTACCATGATGAGGTCTCTGAGGCTGTTGAGAGGGTTAGGATGTTCCGTAAGGTGCTGAAGCACTACGCTAAGAAGTCGGGTAAGGTCCGGGTAAGTCTCGAGGCAGCGGTCTACGAGCAGAGCTCCAAGTACCTGGGTACCACTGTCCAGGTCCTAGTACTGGACCTAGTGGACGACCTACGCCCGAACGATATCGGTAGGCTACTGGGTATAGTGGAGGGAGGGGGCTTCATAGTTATGCTAACACCTCCCCACGATACCTGGCCTAGGGCTAAGACCTTCTTTAAGCAGATACTTGCTGTACCAAACCACCCGGAGCCCCGCCACATATTCATATCCTGGTTTCTCAGAAATCTCTACAACCACAACGGGGTGATAATTTACGACGTAGATGGATGTAGGCTCCTGAAGAGCTCCCAGGAGCCTGAGGTGGGGGAGGAGTTACGTAGGTCCAGATCTCCGCTGAAGATCCCGTCCAGGAGGGTGTTCCCTAAGGAGCTCTACGAGCTAGCTCTAACACAGGACCAGGTCGAGGTCATTAAGGCTATAGAGGATAACCTGGTCGAGAAGTTCAAGGACTACAAGCACCAGGTTGTCGTAGTCATAGCTGATAGGGGGCGCGGTAAGTCCTCAGCAGTGGGTCTAGGGATCGTAGGGCTGATCGAGGAGCTACTAAAGTTTAAGAACAGGGTTAGGGTAGCTGTAACAGCTAATGAACTCAACGCAGTACAGTCCCTCATGGACCTAGCGTGTAAGGCTCTAGACACCCTGAAGAGGAACTACAGGGTCGTGAAGAGGGGGGGTCTAGTAGTCGAGATAAAGGGGGATAGGTTTAGCATAGAGTACTGGCCACCGCTAGATGTCCTGAGGTTGGGGGTTGACGTAGTCGTAGTAGATGAAGCTGCCGGAATCCCAGTACCTCTACTCCACAGGGTCTGGAGGGGGTTTAGGAGGACGGTATTCTCCACTACGATCCACGGCTACGAGGGGGCTGGTAGGGGGTTCTCAGTACGCTTCCTCAAGAGGGTTAGAGAGGATAGGAAGACTAAGCTGGTTATAGTGGAGATGGAGGAGCCGATAAGGTACTCGGTCGACGACCCTATAGAGAGCCTCCAGTTCGATGCTCTACTACTCGACGCGGAGCCTAAGGACCTTACCGAGGAGGACTTCGAGGCTATTAGGAGGGGTGAGTACGACTACGTTAAGCTAGAGCCAGAGGAGCTCTTCGCCCCGGGGAACGAGGACCTCCTCAGGCAGTTATTCGGTATCTACGTACTGGCCCACTACAGGAACGAACCCGACGACCTGGGTATGATAGCCGACGCACCTCATCACTCAGTTAGGGCCGCTATCCTGAGGAGCGGTAAGGTCGTAGGCGCTGTTCAGCTAGCTGAGGAGGGGGGGCTGAGCGATGACTACGTCGACGAGCTCCTGAAGGGGGGTAAGATACCTGGTAACATAATCCCCGATAGACTCCTGAAGCACCTGAGGAGGAGGGTCTTCGGCTACGGAGTTGGCTGGAGGATCGTTAGGATAGCAGTGCACATAGATGCCCAGGGTATGGGTGTGGGGTCGGAGCTACTTAGGAGGGTAGTGGAGGAGGCTAGGTCTAGGGGGTATGACTGGGTTGGCGCCGGCTTCGGTGTAACCTACGAACTCCTGAAGTTCTGGCTTAAGAACGGCTTTAGGGTACTCCACGTATCGCCTGAGAGGAACCCAGTTAGCGGTGAGTACACGGCACTGGTCGTCTACCCGATCTCCAAGACCTGGGCGGAGGCTGTGGAGGAGGCTACCGAGGACTTCATCGTTAGGTTCGTTGAGTCCCTACCGTCAGTCTACAGGGATTTCGAGACTGACGCGGCGTACCTAGTGCTAAGCTCTGTGCAGAGGAAGCTCAGGTACTCGGAGAGACTGGGGCTAGGCCCTACGCAAGTGGAGAGACTCCACCTCTACCTGAACGGGGTCTTCACCCTAGAGGTAGTCTTTGACGCGGCCCTGCTGGCCGTCAAGAAGCTGGTCTACGAGGGTAGGATGGCGTGCCTAGACCAGAAGAGCGGGCAACTACTCATAGCTAGGTTACTCCAGGGGAGGGACTGGGACTCCGCAGCCGAGGAGGTTGGTATGAGTAAGGTAGCTGCAGCGAACGCTGTTAGGGAGGCCCTGGGTAGGGTACTGAAGTACCTCTCTGAGGGTTGTCAGGGCTAGGCATGCAGGTCTTTAGGAAGACTTTTCTACCCCGGGGTAGTACTTCTGTTTGGTGGGCTAAGCTGAAGGTTAGGTGGCTCGGGCACGCAGCCTTCTTCGTAGAGGTAGAGGGTGTTAGAGTCCTAGTAGACCCCTGGCTGGACAACCCGGTTTACAGGTCGAGGCCCGAGGACTTCGCCGACGTGGACTACGTAGTTGTAACCCACGACCACGGGGATCACCTAGGGAGCGCTATCGATGTACTTAAAGCCTCCCGGAAGGCTAAGCTAATAGCCATCTACGAGATCGCCTCCTACATAGCTGAGAGGGTGGGTCAGGAGAGGGCTATGGGGGCTAACATAGGGGGACCTATAAGGCTACCGAACGAGTTCTTCGCGGTCCTCACCGAGGCCCTCCACTCCTCATCTAGGGGGGCCCCGACCGGGGTGGTCTTCGGTAGGGGTGAGGAGGTGTTCTACCACGCAGGTGATACTGGGGTATTCTACGGGATGTCCCTCATAGGGGAGCTCTACAGACCTAAGGTAGCTATGCTACCAATAGGTGGGCACTTCACCATGGGTCCGAGGGAGGCGGCCCTAGCTACTGATCTGCTAAAGCCTAGGTACGTGATACCGATGCACTACGGGACCTTCCCAGTCCTCTGGGGGACTCCGCAGGAGTTCGTAGAGGAGTTGAGGAGGAGGGGGGTAAGGACCGAGGTTGTGATCCTCAAACCTGGCGAGGAGGTCTCACTCTAAGAGTTTTTCCCTCAGAGCTCTAGAACAAGCTTCATGTACTTCTCCGCGGCATATGCCTGTCTGAAGAACCTCCTAGCCTCGGCCTCCAGGAAGCTCCTGGAGCTGTACCTAGGTGATATGTGGTAGAGTAGTAGCAGCTTAGAACCCGCCTCCGAGGCCACCCTACCTGCCTCGAGGGCTGTACTGTGCTTAAACTCCTCGGCTTTGTCTAAATCGATCCAGGAGAAGGTACTATCGTGAATTATTACCAAGCAACCCCTCAAGAGTTCCGTGTTTAGGGGTCTTGTATCCGTGATGTAGCAGAAGTCCTCGCCTCCACCGAAGTTCAGGCGGTAGCCGTAGGTCTCGATACTGTGCTCTAGTGGTACTGCAGTAGCCCTAACTCTACCGTAGAGCTCCACGGTATCCCAGCCCCTCACCTCCCGAACCTCGACAGACTCACCGGGGTTGAAGAAGAGGCTGCTGAAGCTCTCCCTCAGGTACCGCGCGGTACCTGAGGGGCCTACGATTAGTAAGCTCTGGGAATCCCCGCTTGTGAGGGCCCTAGTCTGGATTAGGGGTATGAGCCCCAGAACGTGGTCTCCGTGGAGGTGGGTTACTAGGACGTACCTAACCCTACTTAGGCCTATACCTAACCTAACCAGCTTATGCTGAACCCCCTCACCAGCATCCAGTAGCACCACCGTACCACCTACGGTCACGGCTACCGCAGGCATATCATCTGAACCTGCCTCAGGTCCTCCAGTACCTAGGAAGGCTACGGATACCCTCAAATACACCTACCTAGAGAACCCAACTTCGGCAGCTAAAAACCTCGGAACCCGGGTACAGGAGCTTAAAGGTCTCTGAGTAATCTGTTGTTGGAGCTATGCTAGTTAGGAAGGATACCGTTACTACACGCGAGAGCGTTGAGGAGGTACATATCTCAGGGGACTCGACGAGCTTTAACAGCCTAAGAGCTGAGGTCGTTGGCTGTAGGAAGCTGGTCGGCGGTTGCTGGGCTGTGAGGTCATGCCAGGGCTGCTCAGAGCTCCCGAGGCTGTGTGAGGAGGTGGAGTCCCTAGCTAGGACCCTCAACCCAGCTAACTGCCCGGTCCCCGGGGGCTTTGAGGTGGAGTTCTACAGCGGTAAGGTAAACTTAGGGGCTCCCGTAGATCTAGAGAGCCTGGTTAGGCCCCTGGTGGAGCTATGCGGGGAGTACTCTACCCCAGGTTACGAGGTTACAGCTATCCTGAGGGTACGTAGGTTACTTAGGGAGATTAGGGGGGAGGCCTCCGGAGAGGCTATAGAGGGGAGGGAGGTTATCGAGATATCCGTAGGGGTTAGGTACGGCGCTGAGAGGATGTCCTACGGCTCTAGCGACTACGTACTCCTAGCTGGGGTGGAGAGGGAGGTGGAGAGGGTGATGGAGAATCTCCTTAGGTTAGCTAGGGATAGGGCTAGAGCTAGGGGTAGGGCTAGGAGGCTGGGTATTACAGAGGTCGGCAGGGCTGAGGTGATACTAACGCGTGAAGCTGCTCCAGCCCTCTTCCACGAGGTATCTCACCTCCTACAGGGGGACCTCGGGACGTCCTTACTCGGTAGGAGGATCTTAGATTACGAGAAGATATACGTCTACGATAGCCCAGGGGACGTGGCTAAACCCTCGGTACGGTTCTTCGATGACGAGGGGGTGGTAACTAGGAGGAGGTGGCTCGTGGAGGGAGGTACTGTAGTAGACCTACACCACACTATAAGAACAGCCTACGCAGCTAGGTCCTCACCCGGTTCAGCCCACGGACTCTTCCACAGACCGAGACCCCTCCACACCTCCCTAGTAGTAGGTGGTGGTGACTGGAG
>JAJHQJ010000037.1 GCA_020833415.1 Desulfurococcaceae archaeon
ATTAAGCTGTGGTAGAGGACTTTAACCCCCAGTAGAACAGCGTGTGGGTAGGGTGTGTGGCACTAGAGTACCCGGTCCTAGCTATACTAGCCTCAATACTCTTCGTAACAGTAGTCTTCAGCTCACTGTACCTATACCTCTACGTAGTTAGCGAGGTCAACAGGATACCCGTAGTGGGAGGGTTCGCCGAGGTAGGTCTCGCGGACAGTACCTGGGAGATCAACGTTACCGTAAGGCACGAGAGGGGGGAGCCCGTAAGCCTTCAGAAGGTAGTACTAGTAACCGAGGGCGGTACCGTGGAGAGGAGCCCTACAGAGGTGGAGCTGAGGGGTTTTAGCGGTACAACCCTACTACCGGGGAGCGTTGGGGTAGTGAGGATCAGCCTACCTTATACTGAGCTAGTACGCGGTAAGATGTACAGCGGTATACTGATCTTCGATAAGGGGACCCTCGTATTCACCTACACGACACCCCCCTAGCATACCTCTAGAAGCTTCCCGGGGGAGTTGGGGGCCCGGCTCCTTCGATTTAAAAACGGGCTATAATAAGCTCTCTAACTAAGGAGTACCGGGGTTGGGGTGTATAGGTGGTTTAGTTACCTAGTACCCGCTCTCCTACTGCTAGCCGTGCTCAGCCCGGTACCCGCAGTCTACTCGGAGTCGTTTAAGTGTACCGTAGTGCTCTCACCCACTAACTTCTCCGTCAAGACCATCGGGAACGCCCCCAGCGGTAGTGTAGTATGCCTACTACCCGGGACCTACAACGTTAGCGGCGATATTAATGTAGCCGGTAAGTCCCTCACCATACAGGGGCTTGGCTCGGGTCCGGGCGACGTGAGGCTGGTGATCAGCGGCTCGATAAAGCTAGCCCCAGCTGAGGACGATACCGTAGTAGTTAGGGGTATTACAGTGGAGGCCGCCGGTACGGGTCCGGCTATCCAGGTGTACTGGTCGGGTAGGAAGGGTAGCTTATACGATATCGGTGGTGTAGTACTGGAGAACCTAGTGATTAACGCTACACAGGCTATAGCTACGAGTATTCAGGTAGGTCCCCACGTTAGGCTCAGGTACTTCGAGCTGAAGGGGAGTAGCATCGCGGCGGGTGAGGTAGGTGTTCAGGTGGGTCCTGACACAGCTGTATCCGGGGTTATAGTGGTCAGGGATAACGTAATTAGGGCTGGTAAGGTAGGTGTTCAAGTTGGTCCTAGCACGACGGTAGCGGACTACCTCGAGATCTCGCGTAACTCCATAGAGGCGGGTACTGTCGGTATTCAGGTAGGCCCGCCCACGGGGTCCTCCCAGGCACCTCCAAGCATAGGTAGACTCGTAGTTGTGTGGAACAGGGTTGCGAGTACCTCCTCCAGGGTACTCGAGGTTAGGAGTATCGTTAGGGACCGCGCGTACGTATACCTAAACACCTTCCTAGGGGACGGTTCGAGGGCTAGTCTCTACGTAGATACTAGCCTAGTACCGGTTGATAAGATAGCCTTCAACACTACGGAGAAGGTAACGTACTTGTACAGGGGTAAGACATGCACTAACTACCTAGGTAACTACTACGTAGACTGGACTAGACCTGACGACAACGTAGACGGCATAGTCGACGTACCTAGGTCGGTTACGGGTAGCCTCAGGGATAGCTACCCACTAGCGGACCCGTCGATACTCAACTACATCGGGCAAGCCTGGCTCGAGGCTCCGGTATCCGGTGAGGGTGGTGTAGCTATGGGTGGCGGGGTACTGTACGACCTAGCCCTACAGAGCTATCTAATGCTACTCCTCACAGCTACCGCGGTAGCGCTAGCGGAGCTCCTAAGGGTTTGGAGGACCCCGCTAGGTAGTTTTAGAGGTTAGTAGCGGAGTACTCCACGGTGGTGTGGTAGTAGATGGGTGTAGAGCACCCGTACCTAGCTATACTCGCCGTGATAGCGTTTACGGCAGCCGTTATGAGCGTCATGTACTTCTTCATACACACCTACACCGAGATGCTCAAAGCCCCGGTACTCTCAACCTACGCCGAGGCATGCTACACGGACACCTCCGCATACCTAAACGTAACGCTTAAGCACGAGAGGGGTCTACCAGTAGTCCTACAGAGGGTTGAGGTCTACAGCGATAGGGGCAAGGTAGCTTACTCACCGGGTACTAGCCTAGGGGGTATCTACGTCAGGTTGGAGGGCTTCGACGGTAGGCTCGGCGTGGGTCAGGTAGGGGTTGTTAAGATGGTGCTCCCACGCGACTACTTCACCACTGGTAGGACGTACTACGGGGTAGTACTCTTCGACGCGGGTAACACGGTGTTCACCTTCCAGTTAGTGGAGTGCCCGCGCCCAGCCCCGGCCCCGACCCCACCGGTAGCCCTCTGGGCTAGGTTGGTGGATATAGGTACGGTAGCTGGAGACGGGACGGTAACGGCACTAGGCCTAGTGAGGTTTGCGACAGTAACAGTAGACCTGTACTCCAGGAACGTACTGTACTACGATACCTTCGACTCATACCCCTTTACAGAGGGTAGGTTAGTAGTACGGACGTGTACCTGGGGATACGACTCGGTAGGTAAGTTCATCTACGTAAACGCCGCCTCCCGGCCGCCTACCTACGGAGGTGAGTGCCTAGCTACTGTTGTAGGTATAGGGCTACCGAGTAGTGGGAGGGTCTACGTAGCCTCAACTATTAGGGTTATTAGGGGCGAGGGCTACGCCGATGTAGCGCTAGTCCAGGACCCCACCGCCCTCTACACCCTCGGTGCGTACTTTGGTCCCGAACCGGGACGTCGGAAACATCAGGGCTACGCGATATGGGTGTATAGTAGAACTAGAACTGGGACTGAGTGGGGCAGACTCGCATGGTATAGTAACAGTACCTACTACAACACTACCTACAACATAGTATCGGAGTACGACCCCGGTACGGGATACCTAGCCCTGTGGTCTAACGGAGAACTAGTTGTTAGTGCTACCAATACTACTGTAAGACCCGCGCAGGTCGGTCTAGGGGCCTATGCTGCTGAAAACAGTAATAAGCACGCTGCGGCAGTGGGAGAAGGGGTTCTCGTAGTCTTCGATAACCTCGTAGTTACGGTCGATACCCCTCCCTGGCTTGTCTACGTCAGGGGCGTCCCCGCGGGTTGGCGCGTCGTACTGAAGGACTCTAGCGGTAGGGTTGTCGATGAAGCCGTCTCGGTGAACGGTACCGTCGCTCTCGACGTTTGGGACTACCTCATAGTCCCCGGAGGCGTTATTGAGGTCTACGACGGCCTAGGTACCCTTGTCGGTAGCAGGGCCTTCGACTACGTAGTGGGGGGTGACGTCTACGTAGTTAGCGTTAGTGTTCAGGAGTTTACAGGGTTAGCGGTAGGCGTCGGTGGGTCGGACCGGGTCCTGCTATTCAACATCACGGGCGGCGTCGAGAGCCCGGTACTTGTCTACGTAGTTAGAGCCGGCACCCTGTTCAACGGGTCTGCCGACGTAGCTGTGGGTCTGGGCCGCCTACACCTACTGAACTCCACCGGCGTCTACTACCTCCAGGCGGGGTCGTGGGTTCGGGTTACGGGGGCCTGTAGAGCTACCGGTAGTGGTGCTAGACTGGAGGTAGTCCGCGATACCCTCGTGGTAGTACCCGGTGTGGGTAACGGTAGCATATGCCTGTACAACACCACCTCCGGGACTGCGTCCCTGTACTCACTAACTGGGTACACAGTTACCGAGTACACGTCTACAGCGGTAGCCGGGGACGTGGTCTACGTATCCCTATACGATGTAGCTAGAGACCGCCCGGTGGTAGCTGCGTACAGGGTTACCGGGGGTGCGGTAGGCCCCGCGGGCCTCTACAACGTCACGGGCTGCAGACTCGTAGGGCTAGCCTACGGTAGTACCGGGAGGCTCTACTACGTACTCGAGTACGGAGGTATCTACGAGGTAGACACGGTAACCGGCGAGCTTAGGTTGGTACCTGCGCTACTACCGTTCACACCGAGAGGTTACGGAGATAGACTCGAGTACTGCGGCGGCTACCTAATCCTAGTACGCGGGGATGGGACTACCGAGCTTTACATCCTCAGCCCCACCGGCTAGAACCCTCACTAGGGGGAGATACGAACCTACGAAGAGATCTACGCCCATGGGTTGGGGGTGGCCTGGGGGTACTCCCCGTGAGGTGCTTAGAGCTTCGGGTTCCTAGAGTAGCCTCGTGGAGTCGGGGCTGCCGCTACTGATTGCCGCGGAACCAAGGTCTTCTCCAGCTCCAGCAACCTCCTAACGGCCCTCCTAGCGAGCTCCCTATCGTTGACCACCGTGTACCTACCCTCGGCCACCCTCGACACGACCTCACCCCACATCTCGAGGACGGCGTCGACGCAGCTAGCGTCCCTGGAGCACTCCACGGGGTCTACGTAGTAGAAGTTCTCGACCCAGGTAAGGCCTAGGAGTACGAGCCCGTCGGGGTCTTCCTCCGAGTAGCAGAGGGTACCCAGCTCCGAGCACAGCTCCGCAGCTAAGGCCCTGAGTCTACCGGTATCAGACGTAGTGAGGCCCCAGAGTCTCTGTACGGGTCAGCTTAAAAATAACGTACCCCCGTAGAGCAGTTAGCGAGCTCTAGGTGGGTGTCACAAATAACCTATTAGAGCCTACTACGGGTCCTCTCGAGAGTTATTTCAACCATCATGCCCACTTCCCGTAATACCTACATCCACCGGTGCTCGGGTCTTTTAGTGCTATGAGGTATGCTCTTAACCCTATGGAGCCAAGTACCTAGACAGACCCGATGGGCTAAGTGAGGAGAGCCCCGGGCTGTCCTCAGTGAGGAGGTGGGTTGTTAGGTGACCAGCAGCGACGCAATCCCGTAGCCGGGGGCGGCCACTAGAAGACAGCTGAGAGGTAGGCGCGGGGACCCGAAGCCAGGTTCACGAACGTGGTACTTTACTATAGCTGATGAGTCAGCGACTCTCACGATCCTCCCCCACAGACCTCACCGCAAAACCAGGCTCACTAGGCTTGACATTCTTCAAAAGCTCATCCCACTTCTCAATAAATCTCCTAGTCCTTATCCTCCACGCAAGCTCCTCAAGATGTTTCCTAATCTCCTCAGCTATATCAACACCTCTCTCCTCTAAAATCCTCTTAACCTCCTCAGGGATCCTAACACTTACAACAACACTCATAGATATCGCCGTATACAGTAATTGCTTACAGAAATATTTAAAGTTCGTGTATCACGTGAAGTAAGCTAGACATGGATATGACCGTAATCAATCATCTTTACGCAACCTCGCGGATCTTCGTTGTATTCCGTGGGAGACTGGCTCTGGGTGTAGGGGTTGTTTTGGTGTAAGGAGGTATTCACAGCCTTAACACACACTTTTTCATACCAAGGTTTATCAAATTTTCAACTCACTCATGAGTTCACAGCACTACAGAGTAGCGTGAACTGCTATCAAGCTAAGATATTTAGCTAAGATATTTAGAATGGAAAGGGCTTCAATTGTGTGGCGGGCCCGCCGGGACTTGAACCCGGGACCTCCGGCTCCGGAGGCCGGCGCCCTATCCTGGCTGGGCCACGGGCCCTGAGGAGATCGGTTACCCGAGCTATTTAGCTACAGAGTACCTACTAAGTTAGTAGACCCCTACTACGCCGTAGGGTTCGGGTGCTATCCTACCCTTACAGCTACCCTACAGGTCTTCCCGTAGAGTTTAAGGGTCCTGGCGTCCGCTACATGTACCTCTACGGGGCGTCCGTAGAGGTCTACAGCTCTCAGTAGGATGTCGACGGGGAGCCTCTTCAGCTCCTCGCTACTCGGGGTCCCCCCGGGTACGGCTACCAGGGCATCGATATCGCTTAGAACCGTGACCCTCCCCTCAGCAACACCACCGATAACGTAGACCTCGGCACCCGGGGGGAGGTCCTTAGCTGCCCTCGCCACCCTCTCAGCATACTCCCACCACCTCCTAAGGTGCTCGAAGCGGTACCTAACCCAGCTTAACACTTCCACACATACAGAAGTAAAAAATAGTTGCCCCGCTCCCAAAGCTGGGCTGTTTTAGTTCCCATAATCATTTGTATCCCTCGTATTTGTTGATCTATAAGACCTCTTAACGCTGTGAGGTATGCTGACGCTACAGAAACTTTATAAAGTCTTCTGTGTAACTAGGATGCGTGGATGAACTCGATGAGCTAGGTGAGGGGGACTCCTAGGGCCGTCTTCGGCGAGGGGAGTTGGGGATGGGCCACTAGGCGACTAGTGGCAACCACTCCCGTAGTACGGGGGCGGCCCCGGAGGGAGCCGTTGAGAGGCAGGTGGTGGGGAGCTGGAATCGGTGAAGATGAAAGACTATGAACCACCATCTGCTGAGAAACGGCGACCCTAGGTTAGTTGCGTGGGTGTTTAGCGTCTCTGCTTCTCCAGTCTCTCGATGAGCTTGGGTAGTACTACGAAGAGGTCCCCCACTATCCCGTAGTCGGCTATCCTGAATATCGGGGCCTCCGGGTCCTTGTTTATAGCTATGATCACCTTCGAGTCCTTCATGCCGACCACGTGCTGTATAGCCCCCGAGATCCCGACGGCTATGTATATGTCGGGCTTGACTGTCTGACCGCTCAGCCCTACCTGGTGGTCGTAGGATATCCAGCCAGCGTCTACAGCCGCACGCGAGGCCCCCACCTCACCCCCCAGGAGCTCGGCCAGCCTCCTGATCAACTTGAAGCCCTCAGGTCCAGCCCCCCTACCGCCTGAGACTATTATACGGGCTGACCTCAGGTCGACCCCCCTCCTCTCCCTCCTAACCTCCAGTACCTCTATAAGCTCCGCAGCCCTACCCCCGAGGTCTGGGGACCACTCCCTGACCCTACCGGTCCTGGAGGTATCCCTAGGTGGTACCGGGTAGACCCCCGGCCTCACCGTAGCTATCTGGGGTCTGTGGTTCGGTGTTACTATGGCGGCCATGATCGTACCGCCGAACGTAGGTCTTATCTGGTACAGTACCTTCTCATGCCTCACGCCGGTGATGGGGTCTAGGTACTCACCTATCTCAATAGCCGTGCAGTCGGCCGTAATACCGGTACCCAGCTTAACCGCGACCCTCGGTGCTAGCTCCCTACCCGTGATCGACGCGGGGAAGAGTAGTATATCGGGGTTCTCGGCCCCAACCACCTCCGCAGCGGCCTGCGCGTATAGGAGGAGGTTGTACCTCGACAGAGCCTCACTATCGACTACGTGGACCTCGTCAGCACCCCGCTGTACGAGCTCCTCAGCAAGCCCGCGGACTCCGTAGCCTAGGAGTAGGGCCCCTACGGTAAAGCCGTGCTGGTCGCCCAGCTCCCTAGCCCTCCCAACGAGCTCGAGGGAGTGGTCGGCTACGGCCCCGTCGACCACCTCCGCGTAGACGAAGATCTTACCCAACACCCTCACCTCAGGCTTATACCGTCCCTCCTAAGCTCCTCGAGGAACTTCTCCACAAGCCTATCGGGGTCCGGGTCGCTTACTATCCTACCCCTCCTCCTGATCTCAGCAGCCCACATCCTGATAACCCTAGTGGGGGAACCCAGGAGCCCGACCCTCGACGGGTCTATACCGACGTCGTCGACGCTCCACACCGTTATAGTCTTCCTCCTAGCGGCTAGTACGTCCCTGAGGGTGGGTATCCTAGGTACGTAGCTCGTACCAGCTATACTGAGCACCGCCGGTAGCCTAACCCTCAGGACCATGGAGCCCCCCTCGATTATCTTCCTAACCTTAGCGTAGCCGCCGCC
>JAJHQJ010000038.1 GCA_020833415.1 Desulfurococcaceae archaeon
CTCGTAGCCCACGTCCTCGACGGTCAGTAACCCCCTCTCGAATAGCTCTACAGCGAACCCCACTACGTTACCCGTTTGGATACCGCAGAGCCCCAGCTCGTCGGCTAGCGATGAGAGGGCTATGACCTTATCCACCTCGAAGAGCCCTAGGTTAGAGCCCAGGTAGGCCCCCATCTCGTAGTCGGGTCCGTCGGTTACGTAGGTCCTACCACCTACCTCAGCCCTACTAACCTTCATACAGGCCAGGGGGCAGCCCCAGTCAGCCCACGGGTTCTTAACCCAGTACCTCCTCTCTATAACTACGTGGCTAAAGCCCTCAACGCTGTGCCACTCCTCCTGCCAGTTCCTCACAGGCTCCGAGCTGGTGTCGTAGCCGACTCTCCACAGTCCCGCGGTAGTGCCCCACCTCCTGAAGGTGTACCTCGAGGCTACCTTGTCTATCACCTCGTACCTTAGCTTAGCGAACTCCTCCCTATCTGCAACAGGTGGTAGGGGGCCCCTACCCTCGACTACAACGGCCTTCAGCCTCTTAGACCCCATAACGGCCCCGTAGCCTCCGTAGCCGGCCGCGTGCACCCACCTAGACATAACCGCAGCCGTCCTGACCAGCCTCTCGCCAGCCGGCCCTATGTAGAGGGATGGCAGGTCCCTGCCCAGCTCCCTCCTAAGTGCCTGCACGAGCTCGTAGCCCCTCAGTCCCCAGAGCTTAGACGCGTCCCTTATCTCGACGTGGTCGTCGCTTACGTAGAGGTAGACGGGCCTCTCTGAAGCGCCTCTAACCACTATACCGTCGTAGCCGGCGGCCTTTATAGCGTAGGCTACGTGGCTACTGATGGCCGAGCCCACTACGCCACAGCTCTGGGGGCTCTTACCGCTTACGACCATCTTAATACCTGGGTAGTACCCGGTTAGCGGACCGGTCAGGAAGATCAGTAGGTTCTCAGGCCCTAGGGGATCTACCTCCCTCCACCTCCTACCCAGCTCCCTCCAGAGTAGGTAGGTAGCTAGACCCCTACCACCTACGTAGGCCCTGAATACCGGTGGCGGTACCCTCTCCTCACCTACCCTACCGGTGGTTAGGTCGACCGAGAGGAGCCTACCCCAGCAACCGTAGAGCTGGACCACGCCTACCACCTCACCTGTAGAACCCTAGTACCCAGCTCCTCAGCTACCACCTCCGGCGGCTTAGCGTAGTGCTTTATCGCGGTGTTGGAGGGCTTCCTAACCACTCTTAGGGCGTTGTAGCCGGCTCTAGAGCACTCCTTAACACACGCAGGGTCCCCTGAGCATAGGTCGCATATTAGTACGTAGGGCTTACCCGGGACCACCTTAGGTACCCTACCTGGGCAGGCCTCGATGCATCTACCGCACAGCGTACAGAGGGATGGGTCTACCAGTACAGCCCCGGTGGATCCGTCAACCGAGAGGGCCTTAGTCGGGCACGCCGGTACGCAGGGGTAGTCGGGGCACTGAACACATAGGTGGGGCACCGGTACTCCGGGGTAGAACTCGTAGACAGTTATTCTAGATGCCGCCGGCCAGATTAACCCCTCATGCCTAAGTGTGCAGGCGATCTCGCAGAGCCTACAGCCGGTACAGGCGGAGTAGTCGACCAGTATCCAGACCTGGGCCTGCTGAGTCGAGCTCAACCTAAGCCACCCAACCCCTATAGAGCCGTAGAAATAAGTGGTGTCTGGCGGCCACCTCCCTAGGATGGGGTGGACCTCCGGGGGCCCCCGGTATTACCACCTGTAGTGACCGCCTCACGTAGCTTAAGGTTGACCGCTAATATTAGTAGGCTTAGGGAATACTACGTAGTGCCACTGATGATTGATGCGGTTAACGAGGTCCTATCTAAGTACGGTGGTAGGGCCTACTACGTCCTCAAGGCGGCTGTAGAGGTTACCGAGGAGCTGAGGAGCTCTGGGGTAGCCAGACTAGGGGACTTCGACTACAGGTCGCTGGTAGCTAAGCTAAGGTCCTGGGGGCTCGACTACAACCCCTCCAACCTCCTCAGGGTTCTGGAGCGCGAGTACGGGCTGGTTAAGACGGTCTACAGGTCCTCCAACCAGAGGTGGTGGGTCTTCACAGACTACGCGGCGGTTAAGCTAGCGCTAGGCGACGAGGGGGGCCTCGCGGACCCCGATGAAGAGCTACTAGCCCTCCAGATAGCGGTAGTGGACGTCGATAGGCTCGCAACGGAACTCGGCAGGCTTGCGTCGAAGGAGAGGTTGGGGGCTACCGACGAGAGGAGGCTTAGGGAGATAGTACTCGTAGAGCTACCGCAGGTAATCGAGGTCTACAAGAGGGCCCTAAACTACGGGGATAAGTACGCCGACTTCCTAGCTAAGGTTAGGAGGGTTGTAGAGCTAGCTAGGAAGGCTGTGGCTCTAACTAGGAGGGGCGGTCACCTGGGCGTGAGGTCGGAGAGCGCGCAGCCCCTAGAGCTCCCGGTGGAGGGTGGGGTGAGACCTCATAGGTAGCCCGGGGCCCGGACCCCAGCTAAGCGGAGCTTTAAGCTGCTTACAGTAAGACTCTGGCGGTGGTGATGAGAGTTTCGCGCGCGGACTAGTGAGGAGATCCCGCATTGCTGACCGGGGTGTTGGGTACGAGCGGGGCCTCGGTTGAGGAGGCTGTTAGGTTGCTGAGGAGGCTCGTCGAAAACTACGGGGACTTCTTCGACAGTAGCGGCTACCTCAACTCCGAGGGTAGGAAGGTCCTGGAGGTAGCCCTCAGAGGTCTGCTCAGGGAGGTTAGCTGGGTTAGGGGGTATGTGCAGAGGGTTAGGAGGAGGGGGACCTACGAGGAGGTCCGAAGGCTTCTCGAGGTTCTGGAGTCCTCCAACCTCACCGCCCGCTGAAAGCCCGCCACTCACGGCAGGGAGTCGCCAGAGAGGGCGTCCTCGACGAAGGGGTTAGCCCTTAGCTCCCTCCTAAGGGTTGTCGGCGGTCCGTGGCCCGGGTGTACGTAGGTATCGAGTGGTAGGGTCCTGAAGATCTTCCTTATACTCTCCGCTAACGCCTTCTCAGAACCACCGGGTAGGTCTGTCCTACCTACCGTACCCGCGAATAGGGTATCTCCCGAGAATAGCGCCTGGAGGCTGGGTACGTATATGGATACGGAGCCCGGGGTATGCCCCGGGGTGTGGATCACCCTAAGCTCCAGGGTCCCGAACCTAAGTGTACAGTCCCCGGGCAACTCGCGGTCTACCTCAAGCCTACCCACGGTCTCGCCGGAGACCCTCGAGTACCAGCTAAGGGTCTCCTCAGCTATACGCACATCATCTCCGTGCATGTAGAAGGGTACGCCGAGGACCCTCTTGACGGTATCTACCCCGAGTACGTGGTCGAAGTGACCGTGGGTTGCCAGGACCGCGTATACCCTCAGGTTCAACCTCCTAACCCAGTCGAGGACCTCCGAGGGGTCACCGCCTACGTCTATGACTACCGCGTCCAGGCTCTCGCTATCGTAGACTACGTAGGCGTTGGTGTCTAGAACCCCCAGTACGAACCTGAGGAAGTACGTCGGCAGTGCTGTCTACACCCTGAAGGCCGCGTCTACCGCCAGGGCTACTAGGGATAGTACCCTCATGACCCTGTAACCCTCGACTATGTCCCTAGCTAAGTACCTAACGGTGTAGGCGTCGACCCTCTCAACACCAGGCATGTCCTCAGCTGCATCAGCGTACTCAGTCCTCCTGAACTGGAACTCCATCCTAACGGGCCCCTCAACCCTTAGGGGTCTTGCCGCACCTTCCTTAACCCTTCTAACAGCCTCGGCTATACCCTCACCAAGCTCCCTAAGGACCACGTTCATGGGCTTCATGACCGCCGAGTACCTCGACGCAGACTCCTTGAACGTCACGTAGACGACCCACGGAGCCTTCTCAAGTACGTCCTCCCTGAGCTTATCGTCCCCAGCTACGAGGGCTACGGGTACCCCGTAGTGCCCCGCCACTAGGGCGTTTATGTAGAACTCGCTAGCCCTAACACCGTTAACTCTGACCTCGTAGAAGGCTAGCCCAACGTAGGTGTGGTCGGCTAGGCTCCTAGCCGTCCCAGCTGCCGCGTGGTAGCCTAGGAACATGGCTGCGTCGAAGCCCCTATCGATCCCATACACCATCGATATAGGCCTCAGGGAGCCGCGGACCAGGTAGGTGTCCTCCGGTAGTTCCAGGTAGTTGAGGTTACCCATGAACCCGTGGCTGTCCGCTACCCAGACCTCCCTAACCCCGTGCCTCCTCAACTCCTCGGAGGTGAACCTGACTACCCTACCCATAACCTCCCTAAGTTCGTGGAATAGCTTACCCTCCGGGGTGAGCTGTGTTGGGTGGAAGATCCCGGGGAGCCCCTCGGCGTCTACGGATACGTATACGCGCCTCAAGTAAGCCCCGGGGTGCTCTAACCGCGGGGTAATAAGTAGCCCCGAACCGCCGCGCTGGCTGAGAGGTGGGTCGTTTGTACTCCTAAAACCGTATGTCCAGCGTATAAGCTTGTTTTAAGCCGCTAACCGCAACTTTAAGAACTTTAGAAGGACCCTACCCGGGGCGGCGTTGGTGGTAGGCAACCCGAGGGTGCTGGTTATCGGACCGGGTTCCGTGGGGTCCCTCATCACCTACGCCCTAAACACCTCCGGTGTGATCCCCCAGGTAGCCTTCAGGTCTAGACCGCGGTCCAGCCTAATCAGGTGCCCCTCCGGCGAGGTCCACGGGCTGAGGGCTGAGCTAACCCCCTTCGAGGGGCTCTCCGGTTCGTGGGACGTGGTCTTCGTAACTACTAAGGCCTACGACGCGGTGGGGGTTATAGGTAGGCTTAGGAACCTCGAGTTCGACCTCGCCGTCTTCACCCAGAACGGCCTCGGGGTCCTGGAGAGGGCTGAGGAGGTCCTGGGGGGCGATAGGGTTGCTCAGCTAGTACTCAACCACGGAGTTTACTACGATAGCTCCTCCGGTACGTTCGTATGGGTTGGAGGGGGGAGGAGCTACCTAGGTATGCGGAGGAGGTTTAGGGAGGTGCTTAGGGCGGTTGCCCAGCTCCTCAAACCCCTCAGTGTTGAGGTCGTAGACGATGTAGAGCCCTACAGGTGGGTTAAGCTGGTCGTTAACGCGTGTATAAACCCTATAACGGCCCTACTGAGGGTTCCCAACGGCTACCTGCTGAGGAGTAGGGAGCTCGAGCTAGCTGTACGTAGGGTTGCCGAGGAGGTGCGCGTGGTCGCTAGTAGACTGGGGATCGAGCTACCTGGGGACCCCGTAGCTGAGGTATTCAGGGTGGCGGAGAGTACCGCGGGGAACATCTCGTCCACCCTCTCGGACGTGCTAGCCTGCAGGAGAACCGAGGTGGAGTTCATAAACGGGGCCGTCGTCGAGCTTGGTAGGAAGCTCGGTATTCCGACACCGTACAACGAGGTTCTTTACTACCTAGTTAAGAGCTTGGAGGGGGTGTGTGGAGGTGTCTAGGGAGAGGGTGACCCCGTACCACTTCATAAAGGCTAAGCGCGAGGGTAGGAAGCTCGTCATGGTCACAGCCTACGAGTACTTCCAGGCTAGGCTAGCCGACGAGGCGGGGGTCGATGGGATCCTAGTCGGAGACTCCCTAGGTATGGTAGTAATGGGCTACCCATCGACGATACCGGTAACCTTCGGTCAGGTGGCTCACCACCTAAAGGCGGTACTGAGCGCCAGGCCTAGGGCCCTGGTAGTTGCGGACATGCCGTTCCTAACCTACGAGGTCAGTAGGGGGGAGGCTGTCAGGAACGCCGGTAGGTACCTTAAGGCGGGCGCCGACGCGGTTAAGGTCGAGGGGGGTGTCGAGATCCTGGACAAGGTTGAGGCTATGGTGAAGGCTGGTATACCCGTCATGGGTCACGTAGGGTTAAACCCTCAGAGGTACCTAGTCCACGGACTTAGACTTAGGGGTAAGACTGCTGAGGACGCCCTCAAGGTCTACGAGGACGCTAAGGCCCTGGAGGAGGCGGGGGTCTTCTCGGTAGTTATAGAGTTCACCACAGCTGAGGTAGCTGCTGAGGTAACCAAGGCCCTCAAGGTCCCGACTATATGCATAGGTGCTGGGAGCGCCTGCGACGGTCAGATCCTGGTCTTCCACGACCTGGTGGGCCTCAACCCAACCCCACCACCGTTCGTTAAGAAGTACGCCGAGGGCTTTGAGGTATTTAGGAACGCCCTTAAGACCTACGTAGAGGAGGTCAGGTCCGGGGTGTTCCCGGACGAGAGGCACTACTTCAGGATAGCACCGGAGGAGCTGGCTAGGTTCCGCGAGCTGCTGGAGAGGAGGAGGGCCCCTAGACCCTCTCCCTAAGCCAGGGGTAGAGGTCCACCCACCTGTGGAGCCACGGTCTGTAGGTCCTTACGTAGGGCTCTCCGGAGGTCAGCTTCCTTATTAGTTCGGCGTCCCTCCTGTACTTGATGGCCTCCAGGCTCTTCTCACCCATCCTAGCCTTCCACTCCTCCAGCGGGACCATGTACTTCCTCTGTACGTAGTCCCTGTACACGTCACTCATTACGTTGAAGGTGCAGAACGGTATTACCCTACCGTCGGGCATTAGGTAGTGTACGTTGCACCTCATAACCCTCTCAACGTCGTAGTTGTAGAGGTCCATGAAGTGCATCATACCTAGGAAGAGGAGCTTGTAGTGCCACTCACCTAGAGCCTCGTAGGACCTCTTAATGAATATGTTGGCGATCAGCTTAGGTAGGACCGCCCTGAGCTCACCCGGTACCTCGTCCCACCTAATGTACTTAGCCACTAGGTTAGCTACCAGCTTCAGCCCGACGATGGCCCTAGCTCCACCGCTCCTCAGCTCCTCAGCCTTCTCCCTCAGATAGTCGAGGAAGCCGTAGATATCTATGAAGCTGGTTACAGGTATGAACTCCACCTCAGCCCTATCCCTATCGACTACCCTCGTGTAGACATAGGTAGCTACACCGCAGTCCGGGTGGTTAGCCATCTCAAACTTGAACTCCCCAGCTAGAACCTCCGCGAACTCGGATATGGGTACGGATGCCGGTACCGGGAACCAGTCGTCCCTCTTTACCTGACCCCCTGTCTGCTCCTCAACTAGCTTAACTACGTCCGATATGGTTACTCTAAGCTTCTCTCTCTCAGCCCTCTTGATCATACCCGTTAGCGATACCGGCTGGAAGTTAACGCCTCTAACTATATCCTGGTTAAGAGCTGCGAACCTCAGTATATCGCCTAGCTCATCTGTGTTCACACCCCTTATCACTACTGGTACCAGTACTACGCTGGTCATACCGCCAGCTCTGAAGGCCTCGAACACGTAGGGGACCTCCCAGTGGTTCTTCGGGTTAGCCCTGGGGGATACCCCGTCGAAGCTCATGTAGACCGTGTTAACGCCCCTTAACCTCAGCTCCCTAGTGTATGCCGCGGCTGCCTCAGGCCCCCTCTCGACGTATAGCCTGGCGAAGACTATCGCGTGGGTGTTCAGCTGTATGTGCCTTACCCCCATGCTCTTAAGTAAACTAACGATCTCCGGTAGGTCCTCCCTAACAGTCGGCT
>JAJHQJ010000039.1 GCA_020833415.1 Desulfurococcaceae archaeon
GAGGTCGCCGAGCTCTACGGCTATAGACTGGTCATACTCCCTACGGTAGAGCACTTCGAGCTCTACGAGGCTAAGGCCGGCCCCGGGATCAGTAGGAGTATGTACGTATTCCAGGATAAGGCCGGTAGGACGGTCTGCCTAAGGCCTGAGCTCACGGCGAGCGCCGTTAGGGCCTTCCTAAAGCACCTGAGGGCCTCGCCAAGGCCTGTTAAGCTCTACTACTACGGTCAGGTATTCAGGTACGACGAACCCCAGTTCGCTAGGTATAGGGAGTTCTACCAGCTAGGTGCTGAGTACATAGGTGAGCAGAGGATCTACGCGGATATAGAGCTCTTCCAGCTCATACGCGACTTCTACAGGTCCATAGGTTTAAGGAACTACTCCTTCAGGATCAACGACATATCCATAGTGAGAGGTATTCTAACCAGGGCCGGGGTCCCGGAGGGGGTTCAGGACGAGGTACTACACCTAATCGATAAGGGGGAGGTTGGGAGGGCTATCGAGGTAGTTAGGGGGTACTCCGAGGGGGAGGCTGGGCTACTCGAGAAGCTCCTCGAGGTTAGGGCTGAGGACCCGGAGGAACTCCTCAGGGAGCTGGGGAGCCTAGGGGAGCTCTACAGCATAGCTAGGGAGGGTGTAGAGAGGTTGGTAACCCTACACAGAGCCCTCCTAAACCTGGGGCTTAGGGTAGTGGCCGACCTGAGGTTGGTTAGGGGCCTAGCCTACTACACCAGCATTATATTCGAGGTCAGCGCCCCCGGGCTCAACGTTAGTATAGGTGGTGGGGGTAGGTACGACGGCCTAGCCTCCATCTACAGCGGGGTCCAGGTACCGGCTACGGGCTTCTCCCTAGGTCTCGAGAGGACCCTACTAGCCCTAGACGCCCAGGGCTCCGGTCGGGAGCTGGTGCCGCCTAGGCCTAGGCTCATGCTCATATCGCTAATCGAGAACCTGACCTACGTGGATAGGGTTGCCTCAGAGCTTAGGCAGGCCGGTGTGGTCACCGATACGAGGTACACGTCTAAGCAGAGGTTGCCGGACCTGATCGGCCAGGCCTCTAGGCTCGGCTACGACTTCGTAGCTATAGTAGGCCCCCTGGAGGTGAGTAGGGGGGAGGTAGCGGTTAAGTACCTTAGGACAGGTGAGCAGAGGAGCTTAAGCCTGGGCTCTGTAGGTTCTGGGGTAGCCAGTTGGAGGGGTTAGGTAGGGTTGAGGACGTTAGGTTTGGGAGGGGTACTACCGTAAGGGAGCTGGTGGAGGCCTACGGTAGGATCCACGGGTTCACGGCCGGCCTCCTCTACAGGGCCCTTGAGGTACTGAGGGAGGGGCTAAGGGAGGCCGACCTCAGGTTCCTCTCGTTTACCGGTAACCTAGTTGCTACCGGCTTAAGGGGTCTACTAGCCCAGCTAATAGACCTGAGGCTTTTTAACGTAGTTATCACGACCTGCGGTACCGTGGACCACGACATAGCCAGGAGCCTAGGCGGGGCCTACCTCAAGGGCGAGTTCGACTACGACGACGCGGAGCTCTGGGAGAGGGGTGTGCACAGGCTGGGTAACGTCCTAATACCTAGGGATAGCTACGGCCCCATCGTGGAGCGCTACGTCAGGGACCTAGTCGGGAGGGTCACCAAGGTTAAGAACCGCTGGGGGGTTAGGGAACTCCTACACGAGGTAGGCAGGGACCTCAAGGACGACGTGAACTCAGTACTCGGAGCAACCTACAGAGCCGGGGTACCCGTCTACGTACCGGGTATAGTTGACGGAGCCTTCGGGACTAGCCTCTTCATATTCTCCCAGTTCACTAAGCTAGAGCTAGACGTACTCAGGGACATGAAGGAGCTCTCGGACCTGGTGTTCTCGAGTAGGAAGAGCCTAGCCCTCGTAATAGGTGGGGGGATAAGTAAGCACCATACGATATGGTGGAACCAGTTCAAGGGCGGGCTGGACTACGCGATCTACATAACAACAGCCGTAGAGTGGGATGGTAGTCTAAGCGGTGCTAGAACTAGGGAGGCTATCTCCTGGGGTAAGGTTAGCCCGAGAGCTAAGCACGTAACGGTGTACGGAGATGCAACTGTCCTACTACCGATCATAGTAGCCTACCTGCTGGACACACTTTAGTTACAACTGAAAGCCTCTCCTTTTAAGGTAGGGATGGGGTGGGAAGCTTATAAACTTTCTCTATTTAGTTAATCTCGGTGATGAGTGTTTAGATCTGTGAACCTAAGGTGATGATCGGGGTACCCATAACTCCGAGAGGGGTATGTGTAATGGACCGAAGAGCCGGCCCGGGATCGAATCCCCGAAGTAGGGGAGATGTAATCCCAGACCTCCCCACCTAGGGGAACCCATGCCCTTTAGGGCGAGGGGTCAGCTCTTCCCGAGGTTTTAAATACCTCTAAACCCCCTTTCAGTCCGGTGCTAGTAGACGCGTACAGTACTGATCAGCAACAAGCTCTACGAGAGGTTAGTGGAGGAGGCTGGGAGGAGGGGTCTAGCTGTTGAGGAGCTTGTTGCAGAGATATTATCCAAGGCCCTCAACATAACCTTGAACCCCCAGGATAGGGCTGAGCTCCACCTGGAACTAGCTGAGAGGCTCCTAGCTGAGGCTGAGGAGCTGGTCACGAGGGGGGACTACGTCCAGGCCTCGGAGAAGGCTTGGGGGGCTGTAGCCCATGTGGTTAAAGCTCTGGCAGCTAGGGAGGGTAGGGAGCTGAGGAGCTACCGGGACCTTTGGGTGTACGTCGACGACCTCTCAGAGAGGCTTAGCGATAGAGAGCTCAGACTACTGTGGAGAACCGCTAACTCACTACATCAGAACTCCTACGAGAACTGGATGCCTCCAAGAGATGTTAGATACGCAGTGGAAGACGTAAAGAGACTTACCGAGAAACTGAAGAGACTGACTACTTCAAATTAACCCTACTAACAACTAATACTGGTTATTGATGAGTTACCAGTAGGAGAGCTTCTTATGAATTGATAAGCCACCAGAGATAGACCTGGAGATCGGTGTTAGCAACACGTTGCCCAGCAAACTCCAGTACATGGTGAGAAAAGAGCTGAGACTAGAGATGTAGGTCTCTTTGTGAAGTTATAACTCCTGAACTGAAACCTGTGGTGGGGGTAGGCTTGTTAATTAGGCGGTTTGGCTTATTAAGGAGGGTTAAGCCCCGCAAGCTTGTTAGGTTGAAGAGGGTTAGGGGTGGCTAATATGGCTGTTAGAGTTAAGATCCTTATAAGAAATACTGAAACAGATTTCGAGGTTATGACGGTAGCTCTAGTAAATACTGGTTACGAGGTTGAAGAACCCGAGATATTGTTACCTAGGAGACTAGCTGAGTACATAGGCCTAAGCCTTAAGCCGCCGAAGGCTCGTGTTGAGGTCTACGAGACCCCGCTAGGACTTTACTACCTAGTATTCATTCCTAAGGCTGTGAGTGTTCACCTCGTAGACGTCTGCGAGGGAGTTGACGGTGTGAATGTTGCGGTGTCTGAGGGTGAGCGTGAGGTCTTGATATCAGATGCCCTCGGTGAGGCACTCGGAGTGCAGCTACTGGAGATAGGTAAGGGGGTCTGGAGGCATATAAGGGATCCACCGGGTACAACGCGTCTAAGTGTTCCAGCAGAGTACTGGTAGAAGTAAGTAACGCTACCTCTAGGAATTACAACTGAAAGCCTCGCCATTCATGGCGAGGAGGAGGTCAGCTACCTTAGACACCCCCAAGTAGCAGCGTGAACTGGGAAGCTGGTAGGTGGGTCTGGTGCGGCGGCCGGGATTTGAACCCGGGATCTCCGGCGTGGAAGGCCGGCGTCCTAGACCAGGCTAGACGACCGCCGCCGTAGGATCATCCTTTGAAGCCCATAAAAAGCTTACCCCACCTGGTCCTGGGGAGCTACTTGGGTGTGGACCTCGGGGCTGTCTCCAGGTACCTCTCGGAGCTTGAGTTAGCTAGGGAGAGCCTAATTAAGGTGAGTAGGGACGTAACCCTCCTGTCTAAGAGGCTGATCTCGTACTCTATTAGGGGTCTGAGGGGTGAGGCGTACGGGGTTAGGGATAGGCTTGCAGCTACCTACCGCGAGCTCCTGGCCGTGGTCTCGCGGTACCCGGAGCTCTACTACTCCAACCTCTTCTACTCGGTAGCCTCCGAGTACGCTGAGGCTATGCAGCTACTCAGCGTGGTCTTCGAGGGTAGGCTGCTGACGGCTGAGGAGCTGGCCGTGCACCCGGTACCTTACGTACTCTCCCTAGCTGACCTAGTGGGGGAGCTTAAGAGGGCCTCTCTCGAGGCCCTCAGGAGGGGGGCCTACGACGAGAGTCTGAGGTACCTGGACCTAGCCGAGGGGATCTACGAGGCTCTGGAGTCCCTGGGGGTCTCCGACGCCGTAGTCCCGGGCTTGAGGAGGAGGCTGGATATCTACAGGAAGGTCATAGACGACTGGAGGGAGCTCCTACTAGACCTAAGGTCTAGGGCTGAGCTCGGTAGACTCTACGGTGAGCTAGCCCGCAGACTAGGCGATATTAGTAGAGGTACCTAGGAATCCTAGGTGGTACCTACGTCGAGGTACTCCATAAGGTACGTGAAGGCCCTCCAGGTACTCGACTCGCGGGGGGACCCGACGGTAGAGGTACACGTAGTAACTGAGGGGGGTGGCTTCGGTAGGGGTATAGCACCCGCCGGGGCCTCGAGGGGTCATAGGGAGGCTGTGGAGGCTAGGGATGGTGGTAGGGCCTACGGGGGTAGGGGGGTCCTCAAGGCCGTCGAGGCCGTGAACAAGTACATAGCCCCCGCCATCCTAGGCGCTGACGCAAGTAACTTCAGGGAGGTGGATAGGAGGATGATCCAGCTCGACGGAACCCCCAACAAGTCTAGGCTGGGGGCTAACGCAACTACAGCAACCTCCCTAGCTGTAGTTAGTGCTGCAGCCAGCACAGCCGGTCAGCCCCTCTTCGAGTTCCTCGGGGGTAGGAGGGCTAGGACCCTACCCGTACCTATGATGAACGTGATCAACGGAGGTGTACACGCAGGTAACGAACTAGCCTTCCAGGAGTTCATGGTACTACCCGTAGGTGCCTCAACATTCTCCGAGGCTCTTAGGGTGGGTGTTGAGGTCTACAAGTCCCTCAGGGAGTACCTGAAGAGGACCTACGGTATAGGTGCTGTAAACGTAGGGGATGAGGGGGGCTTCGCCCCACCTATGAGGATGGTTAGGGAGGCTCTGGAGGCGCTGGTTAGGGCTGTGGAGGCTGCCGGCTACAGGGTTGGTAGTGACGTGGTACTAGCTCTAGACGTAGCTGCCTCACAGCTCTACAGGGACGGGTCCTACTGGGTGGATGGGGCTAGGCTAGGGGCTGACGAATTACTGGAGCTCTACGTACGGTTGGTGGAGGAGTTCCCGGTAGTGAGTATCGAGGACCCGTTCTCTGAGGAGGACGCGGGGTACTTTAGGAAGCTTAGGGAGGCTCTAAGGGGTAGGGCCCTAGTTATAGGGGACGACCTAACGGTTACCAACGCTAAGCTGGTGGAGCTACACGTAGCTGAGGGTAGGGTTGACGGTGCTATAATCAAGGTGAACCAGGTGGGGACCCTAACGGAGGCTGAGGAGGCTATCGAGACTCTGAGGAAGTTGGGGAAGAAGGCCGTAGTTAGCCATAGAAGCGGTGAGTCTGAGGATACGGCTATAGCACACATAGCGGTGGCCTACGAGATCGGGTTGATAAAGTGTGGTGCACCAGCTAGGGGGGAGAGGACCTCGAAGTACAATGAACTACTTAGGATAGAGGACTACCTCTCAGGAGATGCCCGCTACCCCGGGTTCAGAGTTCTTCAGCTCTAGTAGCTCACCTCGAGGTAGTCTCAGATACCTTTAGGGAACCGTTCTAGGGGGTACGACCTTAAAAGTAATAACCAGCCTAGAGTGGTGCCGGGGTATGCTATGGGTCTCGAAGATCTATTCGAGGCTGTGGATAAGATCCTCGGACCGTTTAGAGGGTTACTTAGCAGTAGTCCAGCTTCCGCACTAGCACTAGTAGGCATATCTATACTGCTCGTAATGGGCTTCATCTACTTTATCTACGGGTTGGTGAAGCTCGGTAGGCTGATCTGGAACCTGAGGGTGAGGAGCTTCCTACTAGGTCTAACAGTATTGGGTGTAGCCCTAGTACTACTGTCCGTGGTGCTACCGTAGCGTACTCCGAGGACCTACAGCCTCCTCAACAGTTGATAGTAGTTCCACCAGCTCCCTAGGGCTTAGACTCGGGCTGTAGCCTCCGTACCTAACCCTCTCGTACTCCTCGGTAAGCCTCCTAAGGGCCTCAACAACCCTACCCGGAATACCTCTCTGGGTAACCTTAGCTAGGTACTCCCTAGGGGTCTCCCAGGGTCTCCACGGCTCTACCTTAGATAGAGCCCCAACAGCTAGCCAGAGGGCCTTAACCACGTCATCAGGAGGGCTTACAGTTATTAGGCCTACGTCTACGTAGGCTAGGCTCCTGAGGACTCTAACCCTACCCCGCCTACCTATCCACAGCTCTAACAGTGACGTAGCTACTACAGGTACCGATACTACTACAAGTAGTAGAGCTATAGCTGAGGTAGTTAAAGTCGGTAACCCCCTGAAGATGGATAGCGTGCCGTACCCCCCACCTAGGCTACCGACAACACCGTCCATACCCCCAGTTTGTCTACTCAGTAGTGCGTTAACTTCTGATAGGGCTCTCCTAACGTTGACTACGGTTTCAGCATCCTCTAGGTAGTCTATCCTAAGCTCACGTACGTAGTACCCTAGAAGCAGTAGGTAGTCTACAGCACCTATATCCCCCCTCGAGTACAGCTGGTTCAGGGTAGCTACGGGGTTTGTGGAGTTCCCCGGTACTATGCTAGAGGCCTTCTCAGCAACAATCCTCAGCTCCCCCTCATTGGCGATCCCCAGGAAGCTCTTAAGTGATAGGGCTACCTCACGGTTTACCGATTCCAGCTTCTCGACTACCCGCGAGAGGATCCTACCGAGCTCGTAAAGCTTACTAAAGCTTAGTACCCCAGCCTCAGCTACCCTACTTAGGTTACCTGTAAGGACCTTCAGATCCCTTAAGGGAATTACGTCGCCGTAGTTCATCAACTTACCTGCGAGGTCTACGCTGTGCTTATCTAAGGGGTCTACGTAGCGGCTCCCGGCGTAGGTGCGGGGTGCTACTACAGCTAGGAGTAGCAGTAGTACTAGGGTAGCTGAGGTCCGTAACCCCCGCTTCACTCCCTCAGTAGGCGTTAGAGCACCCATGCGAAGGTATTAGGGTAGGTATTAAGTTCAGG
>JAJHQJ010000027.1 GCA_020833415.1 Desulfurococcaceae archaeon
TGGGGTCCCTACCGAATAAGGTACAGCATCAATTTATACCTTAGCTACCTAGTTATAGAGTTTAGTTACCTCTACTTAGTTTAGAGATTACTGCAGTACTTATAGCGTTTCCCCTCTAACGGTACTTAATGGTATCTGTAAATACCTGTATTTCCGTTAGAGGGGTTGGGCCTCGGTGTGGGCTCACCAGCTTCACCCACACCCCATGGGCCCCCGTCGAGCCCAACGCCACGGGGCTCCCATCTGGGTTCAGGTACTTCAACCCGATGTTTACTGCCCCTACGACGTGTCTCTCGAGGACTCTCCCACCAACCCGTGCTACTCTGAGGACTGCCTTTACTACCTTCACTCTCCCGAGCCCCTTCACCGCAGTGCGGATCACCAGGGGCTCGAACCTCCCAATCCTCCTACCCGTGAACGGGTCTCTAGATGATGTACCCCTCTCGGAGACCTTAATAACGTACACGGGCTTCTCATCGAGTAACTCAATTAACTTCCTAACACTCCACTGGTGAATCCTGTGCCTCAGCCTACTACTAACACCCTCCTCCATCCTCCCCTTAGCCTTCTCATCAATGTTGCCAACTACTACAGTAGCACTGTTCTCGACAGCGAGGCTCTCTATGAGCTTAGCTGTCTTCCTCAGTACATCTAGCTTCCTCTCCCTCTCACGAAGTCTCCTAAGCTTCCTCTTGACCTCTCTAGTCTTTGTTGACCTACCTTGCGTTATCCTCTCCCTCCTCTCAGAGTAAGCAATAACAGTTCCCCCAAGACCAGTCTCAACCCTGTAGACATCTGCGAGAACACCACCCTTAAAGAGGGTAACAGTAACGTTGTTCTCGTTAACATCTACAGAAACAACGTTTCTAAGGTCATAGCCAACCTCGAACTCTCTAGTGAAGGTTAGATATGCAATTACCTTCCTGCCTAGGATCTTGAGTCTCAACTCGCTAGCTAGTCTCCAGCCGCTGTAGAGGTATCTGTGTAACTGTCTGTGGTTTCTGTAGTGGAGCTCAACCCAGCCCCTGTGAGTCCTAATTTTTATGGCCCCGCCCTCAAGTCTCCAGTCCTGTGAGTCTGAGTACGTTATTGTTACTCTCCTAACCTCCGGCATATCCTTGTACACCTTACCCTTCTTCCTACGCTCTCTAAATGACTTCGCCCTTCTAACAGCATCCCTGTAGGCACCCTTAATCACCCTAGTCGGAAGCCAAGGATACCTCACCCTAAACTCCTCGTAGAATACCTTATGCAGAGTCTCCTGGGACGCTCTGTACTTAACGGCGTACTCAACCATCTCCACGAGCATCTCCCTGTAAGCTCCCTCAATTTCCCTGAGAGCCCTCCTAGCGTATCTATTTGCGTAGCACTCGAGGACGACGGTTCTAGTCAGGGTCTTCGACAGCTTCTCCAATACAGCCCACCACCTCTTTGTACTTCATAGACCTCTTACCGTAGATTCTAGATGCAAAGGAGGTTACTATCTCTATGAAGTCCTCAACAAGTTCTTGTACATAGTTTTTCGGCTCCTCCTGGAACACTACGTAAACATCTACACCAAGGGTATTGAATAGTGTTTTGAGGTACTCGAATCCAAACCTGGTCAACCCGTCTCTGTATGCAACCACTACTGCCTGTATCTCCTTCCTCTTAGCCATCTCGATTAGCTCCCTCAGCCCCCTCCTATCCTCATTCAAACCACTGGCAACATTCGCGACAACAACGTATTCAGCGTTCGGGAGGTTCTTGGAGACCCAGAGCTTTAATACATCAACCTGTCTCTCCAAATCACCTCTCTGAGTATTCGGGGAGACTCTAGCGTATATAGCTACACGCCTAACCCTCTGAACACCCCTAAGAACCCTCTCAACCTCACTATAAGGAACCCTCCACCTACCATGGACACTGTAAGCAGTAATCCCACTACCCTTAATCCACTTAACCACACCAGCCCTCGAAACACCCAAGAGCTCCGCAAACCCCCTAGTACTAAGATAACGCTCACTCAACGCATTATACTAAGAATTCACAGATATTTAAACTTATCGTCAGATCTGCAACAGCCTCTCGAGGAGACTATCTAGGTGTTGAGGTCGGGGAAGTTTAGCCCTTCGCGACTGTATTAAGTTTCATAGAGGTTTATAAGGGTTGTCGGTGCTTCCCTTATTGGGGAACCGCCCGGGATGCGGGTATAGACCTAAGAGGGCGGGTTTGAGGGGGAGTCAGGATGCGGGGGTTCCCCCATAGCGATGACCTGGAGAAAACAATGAAGGGGGGCTGTGGGTAGGGGTTACCCCGAGTGGGTGGAGCCCTGTGATGCGGATCCCGATGAAAGGGGTCCTGAGGACTGTGAAGTCAAGGGTAGAGGACTTGGTATCAAAGAATATCAAGCCCTATGAAACCTGAACCCCAGCGGTACTCACCCTCTTCAATCTCGAACACATTCTCCTGAGGAAGAGCCTGTTTACCTCTACATACTCCGTGAAGATCGTTCTTAAAGCCTTGAGAAGCCCCTTCTCGGAGTAATTGAAGGTCACCTTCGACCAGTCGATCTTCAGTATGATTAGACATAGGTAAGCCGTTACGAGGGCCACCGCGATGGAGGCTACTGGGTCAGCCATGAAGTCCTTGCCAAGTACATGTACTATAACCTTGAAGTACGTTGATGAGAGCCAGACCATTATGAACTTACCCAAGAAGACTCCGGTAAAGTAGTAAACTAGGGAGTACCTCGATAGTCCTAGAGGTACGTAGAGCAGGTCGTCCGGTGCGGGTGTGGCAGCAAAGAACACTACTAAAGGTAGAGCCAGTCTCTTGGAGAAGTTAGCAAACACCTTCAGATTCTCTTTGGTCCTACTGCTAAGCTTTAACCTAAAGCTAGCTGCTAAGAAGTATACTACTAACTTACCTAGAGTTGCACCTAAAGCCGAGAGGGTGATTAAGGTTAACTCGACCGGCAGTCCAAGCCTTACAGCTTCCCTAGCTATGTACCCAGCTACGAAGAGTAGATAAGGTACTCCTAGGAATGGTACTGAGTTAGATACCAAGCTTATCGTAAATACTCCTAGGTATCCACCAAACGGTGATACAGCTCTCAGCAGAGCTCTCAGGACTTCTACTATCACAGTACCTCCAGACAGAATCTCCTATCGAAATTATAAAAACGAAGTAGGAAAACTACCTGAGGCTAAGTCAAGTTGGGTGTATCTGTAATGACATCGGATTATGCTTCCAGTGGTGGAACACAGTCCATAACTCTGCTCAGTAGGGAGGTTATAAGGTGTCCTCAGTGTGGTTACGAAGGGCTTGAGATCTCGATATACCTATACAACGCACCCTGCATTGGTAATACCATCATAGAGACCGGTAGGTGCCCATCCTGTGGTCTTCTCTATAGAGATATCTACGTAGCTGAATACGGCGAGAGAAGGAGGTTCGAGGTTAAGGTCACTAGGGGGTCCGACGACTACCTACTCATAAAGTCCTCCTCAGCTACTGTGGTAATTCCTGAGCTGGGTGTGGAGATAGCTCCCGGACCTGCAGCACTTGGCTACATCACAACAGCTAGGGGTATACTCGAGAAGGTTCTTGAGGTACTCTCCATCGCGTGTACTGAGACTACCGAGGAGTGTCAAAGAAGAATGGAGGACGTTAGGAAGGCACTAGAGGGAGAGTTTGAATATACTCTAATAGTTGACGACCCATTAGGTAGAAGTCTTGTCGTTAAGTTAGGGGAGAGGGGCTGTGAGACGCGAAGTCGGTAACCTTAGCGGACGCAGTGACTTGTAGGCATACTTAAGTCCTGAGGAGATCGATCGAACGCTATCAAGAGCTTTTAAGCCTCCCGCAGAATAGTCTTAACGGTGATGAGGTTTAGCTACGCCCGTGCATCTTAAGCGGTTAGATGCTCCTAGACTGTGCAGCCTGCCTTGCCTAGGGTCCGGGTTCTCTAATACCCTGGGGTGATCCCGTGCCCCACCCCTGGATACCTAACTCTTACATAAAGGACCTCATGCTTAAGGAGTTGGGGATATCCTCGGTCCTAGAGCTATTCAGTGACATCCCTCAGGAACTACTACTTAGAAGAGAGCTTAGCGTAGGTTACGGCGGCCCCCTACCTGAGTACAGGCTTAGGAGGCTATTTAACGATATACTCGGTAAGAATAGGTTCAGGTACACCGTACCACCATTCCTAGGTGGTGGGATGTGCCTTCACTACGTACCTGCTGTTGTAAAGCAGCTGGTTAGCAGGTCTGAGTTCTACACATCCTACACACCTTACCAGCCCGAGATAGCTCAGGGGTTAACCCAAGCACTCTTTGAGTACCAGAGCCTTATGGCAGAGCTCTACGGCGTGGACGTAGTTAACGCATCTATGTACAATGGTTCCACAGCGACGGCCGAAGCCGTTAGATTAGCTGTTAGGGTTACAGGTAGGAGAGCCGTGGTCTTACCGAGGAACATACACCCAGAGATCCTGGAGGTCGTTAGGACGTGGTCTGAGCCGGTCGGTATATCCCTAGTTAAGGTTGGCTACGATAGGGAGAGCGGTGGCGTTGACCTAGCAGAGGTAGAGAAGGCTATTAGGGAGTGGAAGCCAGCTGCAGTAGTTATTCAGACACCTAACTTCTTCGGAGTTATCGAGGAAGGTGTTGGAGAGGTCGCTAACTTAGCTAAGGAGCACGGCTCCCTGATGATAGTGTACGAGGACCCGATATTCCTAGGTCTGCTGGAGGCCCCTGGAAACCTAGGGGCTGATATAGTTATCGGTGACACCTCCTCCGTAGGTAGTGGACTAAACTTTGGAGGTCCTACAGCTGGTATACTCGGGATAAAGGATCCTGAGGGAAGGTTGCTAAGACAACTACCTGGCCGCCTCATAGGTTACACCAGAACAGTAGATGGCTACGAGGGGGGTTATATGATGGTTCTCCAGACTAGGGAGCAGCACATCAGGCGCGAGAGGGCGACCTCCAACATCACCACGAACTCGGCTCTTGAGGCAGTTAAGGCAGCAATACACATATCACTACTAGGTCCCCAAGGCCTTAGGAAACTCGGGGAGGCTATAGCAGGTAGAACCGAGTACCTAGTAAGAGCCCTTAGTAGAGTGGGTCTCAACCCAGCCTTCGAGAGAGGGGTATACCTCCGTGAGGTAACTGTACGGCATACTAGGATAGTTGAGCTCAGGGAGTATCTGAGAAGTAGAGGGATATACATAGGCCCCCTCCTAGCCAGGTTCTTCAAGGAGTTAGGGGACTGTAGCTTGGTGTGTACTACAGAGCTACACACTAAGGAGGACATAGACCTCCTAGTAGAACTCGTGGGGGAGTTCCTTAAGAGGTGATGTACGTGAACTTCAGGCAGGCTAAGTGGGACGAGCCCCCGATCTTCGAAGTCGGCACCTTCGCTAGGGAGGGTGTTAAGGTAGATGAGGAATTCTTGAGCTACACTAGCGAACTCCTGAGTAGGCTCCCCAAGAGGCTCCTAAGGGGTAGCCCTCCGAGTATACCATCACTTAGCGAGGTAGAGGTAGTTAGACACTACACGAGACTGTCCCAGATGAGCTACGGTGTAGACCTAGGTCCGGTCCCTCTAGGTTCCTGCACCATGAAGTACAATCCTAAGATCTGCGAGGAGCTTGCTGCAGATAGCCGGATAGCGGAGGCCCACCCCTACCTAGATGAGGAGGATGTACAGGGGATCCTCGAGATCATCTACACACTACAGAAGTGGCTTGCCGAGATCGTAGGTATGGATGTATGCTCAATACAGACACCCGCGGGAGCTTCCGGAGAACTCGCAGGGGCCCTCATGATAAAGAAGTACCACCTAGATAGAGGTGATGTAGTTAGGGACGAGATGATAGTACCGGATAGTGCTCACGGAAGTAACCCAGCTAGTGCTGCGATGGCGGGGTTCAAGGTAGTTAGGATACCTACGGATCGGAGAGGTAATACCGACGTAGAGGCCCTGAGGGCTGTTCTAAGTAGCAGAACTGCGGGTATCATGCTAACCAATCCAAACACTCTAGGTCTTTTTGAGGAGTACATACTGGACATAGCCAGGGAGGTCCACGGAGTAGGGGGTCTACTATACTACGACGGAGCCAACCTAAACGGTATAATAGGATACGCGAGACCCGGTGATATGGGCTTTGATGTAGCTCACCTAAACCTACACAAGACCTTCGCAGCACCTCACGGTGGAGGAGGACCGGGAGCCGGGGCCGTATGCGCTAAGGGAGTTTTAGCCGAGTACCTACCAGTACCCCTAGTGGACTTCGATGGGAGGAAGTACTACTTCAGGTACGACCTACCTAAGAGTATTGGAAGGATAAGCTGGTTCTACGGTAACATAGTCCCAGCCGTTAAGGCCTTCCTGTACATAGCGGCCCTCGGACCCAGCATAAAGGAGGTAGCCGAGGTGTCCACCATAAACACCAACTACATGCTTAAGAAGCTGGCGTCACTACCGGGAGTAGATCTCGTGTACGGACACAGCAGGTGGAGGAAGCATGAGTTCGTAATAAGCTTTGAGAAACTGCGGAAGGAAACGGGTATCGGAGCTGAGGACGTAGCTAAGGCGTTACTAGATAGGGGTTTCCACGCACCTACAATACTCTTCCCCCTCATAGTCCCCGAAGCGCACATGATAGAGCTGACCGAGAGCGAGACTAAGGAGAACATAGACCACATGGTTAAGGCATACGAGGAGATCGTGAGGGAGGCATACAGTAACGCCGACAAGATTAGGAGCTCCCCAGTCAATACCTCGGTTAAGAGACTCGACGCAGTCTACGGGAACCTGCCGAAGAACATTACCCTAACATACAAACAGTTTAAACTTCGGGAAGTACTAAAAGGGGTAGGGAGTTCATAGGGCTTTATGCTTGTTTAATAGGCTCCCACCTTCACAACTGGAAGCCCCGCCTCTCAAGGCGGTGAGGTGGAAGCTTATAGGTCTCTGCTCCAAACCTCTTGGTGTTGGGTGTGGGTGTGTCTAGCAGGTTGTGAGCCCGCACATCCCCGAAGCTGGCGGCGGGGCCTGAGTAGTGATGCCGTACCCGTGGAGGCTTCCGATAGATGGGGGAAGGCCCCAGAGGGTGTAGAGCTCCCGCCCTAAAGGGCGGGGAGCCGTCAGCTCCATATTCCCCCTAACCCGCTCCTCAGGAGCTAGTTTCCCTTAGGAGATATGTAGAGATCTTCCTCAAAGCCTTTTCATTCCCCACAACTACCCATAGAGTTCGTATTGAACTCCTCAAACACCAAGTAAACAACATAAAACCACATACAGTATATATAGACAATCAGTAGCTTTTCTCTTTCGTCCCGAAGGTCGCTGGTACTTAAGGTCAGATTTTTGGAACTAGTCCTTATTTTAGTCCTTCTAGGACTAGACTACAGGGGCTTCAGTGTCAGAAGACCCTAGGACTATAATTCAACGGTGGCTTTCTGCCGAGGGCTACATTGTTGTGGGAAGGTCTGTTGAGAGAGCTGATAGCTTAGATAAGGCTCTCGGGCTAGCCAAGTTCGTCGAGGACTTCTTTGAGGAGGGCTATCTACTTGCAAGGGTAGCGATATCTAGGGTACCGCACGCTAGGATACTTAACATCGATACTGAACCAGCCTTAAGGATACCCGGTATCCTGAAGGTACTCACATACCTAGATGTACCGGGTGAGAATCAGGTAGGTTACGCGATCCCGGACCAGCCCCTCCTTGCCGAAGGTAAGGTCAGGTACTTTGGGGAGCCCCTAGCTATAGTTGTTGGTAGGGACCCGGACGCACTTGCGAGGGCTGTTGAGGAGGTTAGACCGAGATACGAACCCCTCCCAGCCCTCCTAGACCCCCTAGAGGCTATGGAGAGGACCGACGTACTAGTTCACGAGGAGTTCGGGAGCAATGTAGCGTTTAGAACTAGGGTTAGAAAGGGGAATGTAGAGGAGGGTTTTAGCAAGGCCGATGTAGTGGTGGAGAATACCTACAGAACACATCACCAGGAACACCTCTACTTAGAGCCTGAGGCAGCTCTAGCTATACCAGACCTAGAGAATAGAGTAACCGTTTTAGCTACTATCCAGTACCCCCACCTAGGGCAGAAGATTATAGCTAAGGTACTGGGGCTCCCAGCTGGGATGGTTAAGGTCGTGGCACCGTACATAGGAGGAGGTTTCGGAGGTAAGGACGACGAGGGACCCCTCGTAGCTGCTAGAGCAGCTCTAGCTGCGTACCACCTACGTAGGCCCGTCCTCCTGTTCTACACTAGGGAAGACTCCATTCAGATACATCCAAAACGCGAGGCAACCGTAATAAGGTATAAGTCCGGTGCTACTAGGGACGGTAAGCTGATGGCGATAGACGTTACGATAATTCACGATACGGGGGCTTACGCCAATAGAGGACCCTTCATACTGTGGAGAGCTACCATGCACGCCTCCGGACCCTACGTAGTCCCGCACGCGAAGATTGACGGCTACTGCGTATACACAAATAAGGTTCCGCAGGGTTCCTTCAGGGGCTTCGGCAATCCATCTATACAGTTCGCTGCCGAAGCACAGATGGACCTTCTAGCAGAGGAGCTGGGGATGGACCCCGTGGAGTTCAGGCTGCTCAACATGCTAAGACCAGGTAGTACTACCCTGACAGACCAGGTACTAACCTCATCAGTGGGAGTACACGAAGCCCTCAGGAAGCTCGCAGACTACAGCGGGTGGTGGGTTAAGAGGAGGCAGTACAGGGTTGAAAGGACAGGACGCTTCCGGAGAGGTATTGGAGTAGCTGTTGCATGGCACGGGAATAGCACTAGTAGAGCTGTACCGGACTGGTCTAACGCATACATGCAGGTAGCCCGAGATGGATCGGTAGTAGTGTACACGGGTATAGTCGAGATGGGCCAGGGCTCGCCGTCAAGTTCACACCGCCAGATCGTCGCGGAGGTCCTCGGCTGCCCCCTGGAGAAGGTTAAGATAGTCTTCGGGACTACCGAGGCTCCGGACGCGGGTGCTACACACGCCTCTAGAGGTACGAGCGTTGGAGCTATCGGGATCCTCGTAGCTGCGGGTAGGATAAGGTCTAGGCTTGAGAGCTTCCTCTCCGAGTACTTCAACGTACCACTAGAGGGTATCCAGATACGCGATGGTAAGGTCTACGTAAGGGGTGAGCCTAAGATGAGCTGGGAGGAGCTGGTCACCCTAGCCTATAGTCGGGGTGTAGACCTCTCGTCAACAGGTTACTTCTTCCTCCCAAAGGGCACTTTCCAGGAGGATATTGGGAGGGGATTTGCCTATCCAGCCTATAGCTTCATAGCCGTAGTAACTGAAGTAGAGGTAGATACATATACGGGTAGAGTGAGAGTGCTCAGGGTGTATCCAGCCTTAGCTGCGGGTAGGATAATTAACCCTGAGGCTGTTAAAACACAGATCGAGGGGGCTGTAATTCAGGGACTGGGCTATACTCTCATGGAGAGGCTTATCTTCGATCATAACGGTAGGATAGTTAACGATAACCTGACAGACTACGTAATACCGACATCGCTGGATGTCCCAGAAATTGAGGAAACTATATTCGTGGAAGATCTATGGGAGTACGGTCCTCTAGGAGCTAAGGGGGTGGGTGAGATGGCGCTTATACCCATGCCGGCATCTATAGCTAATGCTGTGAGCCACGCCATAGGAATTAGGGTTACTGAGCTACCTCTGACCCCTGAGAAGGTGTATTCCCTAGTTAAACACTTAGAGAGGTAGGGAGAATGTACTATAGGGTCCTCCAGATTAAGTACTTCAAGCCCCGAACTCTAGAGGAGGCCATAGAGCTACTGACTAAGGTCCGCAACTCTAGGGTACTTGCCGGGGGTACCGACCTGCTGGTAGACCTAAAGACCGGGAGAGTTAGTGCTGAGGCACTAGTAGACGTAGGGGCCATTAGAGAACTTAGAGGTATAGAGGACTTAGGAGACCGCATCAGGATAGGTGCAGCTACAAAGCTTCAGGAGCTCGTGGAGTCCGATGTAATAGCTAGAGAACTACCACTACTTAGGAAGGCTGTTGAGAGCATGGGGTCATGGCAGATAAGGAACCTAGCAACTGTGGGTGGCAACCTCTGCAACGCTTCCCCAGCTGCTGATACAGCACCTCCACTCCTAGCTTACGAGGCTGAACTCATTATTGTAGGTCCTAGAGGTACTAGGGTAGTACCGGTAACTAAGTTCTTCACTAGCTATAGGAGGGTTGCCCTAGAGGAGGGTGAGATACTCAAGGAGATTGTGGTTAGAAAAAGCACTTGGAGTGGATGGTCCTACATTAAGCTCGGTAGGAGGAGCGGTTTCACTCTATCCATAGTATCGGTAGCTGTTCTTGCCTCCACTAGAGGTGAGGTATTAGAGGATGTGAGGATCGCACTAGGCTCAGTGGCCCCGACACCCATTAGGGCGTACAAGGCCGAGGAGTACCTTAGGGGTAGGGAGGTTGGTCTAGGGGTCCTTGAGAGAGCTGCTGAGATAGCTAAGGAGGAGGTCTCCCCTATAGATGACGTTAGGGCATCTGCTTGGTATAGGCGTGAGATGGTTTATAGACTTACGCTAGATGCCCTCAAGACCTCTCTCAGGTGGTCCTGAGTTGCGGGTAAGCTTTAGGTTAAACGGGAGTTGGGTCTCGGTAGATGTGGAACCTGGGGAGATATTACTGGATACCCTAAGACTTAGGTTGGGCATTAGGAGCGTGAAGAGGGGTTGCGAAAGGGGTGAGTGCGGTGTGTGTACGGTACTCCTCAACGGAGAGCCTGTAGTCTCCTGTCTACTACTAACTGCCCAGGTAGATAGTATGGAGGTAACCACCGTCGAGGGACTGGGGTCAGACCCCCTCTTTAAGGACCTAGCTGAGGAGTTCGCTAGGAGGTTCTCTATTCAGTGCGGGTACTGTACACCAGCAATACTCTTAACGACCTACGCATACATTAGGAAGGTTTACGAGGGTAAGAGGAAGGCATCTGTTGAGGAGATAGTTAAGGCTATTGAAGGAAACCTCTGCCGATGCGGGACCTACCCTAGGGTAGTTAGAGCTGTGGTCAACACGCTAAGTAGGTTAACCACGGCTCCCTAATACCAGAGGGGAGCTTCGGTAATTACAACCGAAAGCCTCGCCTTTCAAGGCGGGGATGAAATATTAAAAGCTTATAAACTTTCTTTGTTTAACTGCTCTTGGTGATGAGTATTAAGGTCTTTGAGCGGTTAGCGATGATAAATAGTCTATGCATAGCCCCGAGTCCCGTTTGGGATAGGGGTAACGGGCCGGAGACCCGGCCCGGGATTGAACCCCCGAGGGGGGATGTAATCCCAAACCTCCCCGCCTCCACAAGAACCCTCGCCATTCATGGCGGGGAGGAGGTCAGATAGAGGTTAAGAGCTTTGAGAACTGCACTGATACTGGCCGCTGGGTTATCTACACGGTTCCCGGGTAATAAGTTACTACACATAGTCGAGGACAGGCTAGTGGGTAGGGACAGCATTGTTAGGGTCGTAACTAAGAAGTTTCTCAATTGTGGGTGTTTCGATGAGGTAGTTGTTGTAGTGGGTTACGAGTTTGCTAAGATCATCGATGTACTTAAGGACCTGGATG
>JAJHQJ010000035.1 GCA_020833415.1 Desulfurococcaceae archaeon
GTGGGTAGGGACAGCATTGTTAGGGTCGTAACTAAGAAGTTTCTCAATTGTGGGTGTTTCGATGAGGTAGTTGTTGTAGTGGGTTACGAGTTTGCTAAGATCATCGATGTACTTAAGGACCTGGATGTGAAATTCGTGTACAACCCTAACTTTACCGGAGGTATGAGTACCTCAGTTATAGCTGGTGCCAGGAGAGTAGTCAGGTACTCCTCCCTAGTAGCAGTTCATCCGGCCGACGTACCCTTCATAAGGACCTCAACTATAGCTCTCCTAGTTAGCACCGCTTCGAAGTATACTAGTAGTAGCGGAGCTATAGTCATCCCTAGGTACGGGCAGAGAGGTGGTCACCCACTAGTAGTATCCGGAGAGTTGGTAAGGGAGCTTCCGAACCTATCTGAGGAGGAGCTAGGACTCAAGGGACTGATCTCTAGGAGAAGAGACAAGGTTATCTACGTAGATGTAGAGGACCCTGGAACTGTACTTGATATAGACTGCCCGGAAGATCTAGATACGGCCTACAGAACCCTCCTTGAAGCCTTTCACAGCTTCCAGAACTTTTAACCCCGTTTCAGTGATCTCAACAACTTCAGTACCGTCACCTGACCTACGGATTCTAATCAGCTCAAGCCTTCGAAGAGTACTTAGCAGCTCCTCTAGGTCCTTACTGTAGTAGCCGAAGCTGTACTTAATGAATGTGAAATCCGTCTTAAGTACACCCTCACTCTGGAGTTCATAGACTAGTCTATGCAGGTTAACTAAACCCCTTATACTCCCATACTTTGCTATCAAACCTAAGACGTCTAGCTCTACTGGTACCTTAATCCTGGACCACCTAAGGAAGTCTCTAAAGCATCTACGTTTAAAGCTCGTAAGTATATCAGGTTTAAAGCTGGGTACGTAACTCTAGGAAGGTGTTGCAGGAGTGTCGTACTACCCCACTAGGAGAGGGTTACTCAGGTCTGTAGCAATAGGTCAGGGAATAATAGCCCTCTTCATAGCTATAAACCTCTTCGTACCTACTGAGTACCGCGGTTACATTACCACGGCCTACTTCATAGTCTTCATAGCAATATTCTCCTACTCTACGTTCAGACAGAGACCTAGAGGAGCTCTAACTAGGGATATAGTGTCTGGTAGGAGGCTACTAACTATAAAGCAGGAGGAGGTATCCGGACTGCAGACGAAGGACCTAGAGTTAGTTAATGAGCTAAAGCCGCTACTTAAAGCTAGCGGGCTCTCCATACTGTCCATGGTAGTTATCATGCTGTGGTTCTTCCTCTACCCAACCCTAGTGAGACCCCATATAACTAGTCTAGGTTCGAGCAACAGTATGCTGATGCAGGTCATAGACCTCCTAGTTCTCTACGAGGTACCAGTAGCTATATCGCTGACCATGCAACTCCTAAGCCGAAAGATACTAAGAAGGTACCTCAATATCCTAAGAAGCGCCGAAATCTATACTACGGGGATTGTGGGACTACCCGGCTTTGCACTGAAGTTCCCCGTAGAGAATTACTCCGTGAGGGCAAATTACACAAGGAAGTTCGTTGAATTCGTTAGAAAGGAGGGGAGGATCGAGATCCTTCACAGAATATACTATAGCGACCCTGAAAGACTAGCAGATATTATCTCTAGGTATGGTAAGGTTAGGGTAGAGAGGTACCCCTAGATCTCCCACATCTATGTGACGACTTCTTACCTTAAATAGCAGGGGTAGGTGAGCTCTTTTGTAGTTGATGCCTAGGGATAAGTTTACAACTGAAAGCCCTGCCCTCCAGGGCGGGGAGGAGGTCAGAAGCTCAAACCCTGTTCCATCTCCTGGACCCGTCTAGGCGATGGGGGCCCTGCTCTAAGCCTAGGTGAGTTAAACTTAGGTGGAAGCCCCGTACCCTGTACTCGACAGTCACCCAATAATCCACAAGGATCCCTAAGTCCCTGTGGACGAGGTGAAGTCTCTAGATGAGATCCTAAAACCCTAAAATGAAGGGAATGACCATCCAGGGACAAACGGTGGACCGCACTACCTTACCTCACAACGAGTACCGATATCGGAACGTTTACTACTACTGATAGAGCTACTGAGCCTATCATTATATCTGGGTTAACGGTCCTCCCCCTAGCTGAGATTATTACTGCATCGTAGCCTCCTCTCGAGGCTTCCTCGATTACTGCCGTAGCTATAGAAGTACTTGGGGTTAGCTTAGTAGTCCTTACTTCAACATTAACCCCTGCCTTTTTAGAGAACTGTACTACTGATTCTACTACGCGCTCTATGGGCCCTAAAGTACCGTCGTCAACTATGTAGACTACTATGCTCGAACCATACCTCTTAGCGAAGTCCAAGGCTACTGCCAGGGCCTTGATGCTATGGGAAGAGCCGTCGTAGGGTACGAGTATCTTCCTAAACATGTAGCTAACCTCGTACGTAGGCTCACGTACATACACCATAGAGTACCCCATGTAGTGACTAATAGAACTTTAAATTACTTCTCGGGTTTTAGCCCTAAAATACCTACTCCAGGTTAACTCCTATAGCACTTGGCGACCTCCTCAAAGAGCTCTACAAGGACCTTCTTCAAGTTGGTGAGCTTATCGGGACCTACCTCCTCGTCCGTACCCAATATTGTGTACCTCGCCCCCTCACTTACTCTACGAAGTATATCGACGTAGCTTAGAGTCTCTATCTCTGTATTCAGGTCTAGGTAGCCTCCGCGAATAGCTGGAACGACTAAGTACCTAATTAGGCACTTGCTGTACTCGATAGGGTCCGATATACTCGGCACCTTGAACCCTACTCTAAGAGGTTGCGAGGTAAGTAGCTTACTTATATAGGCTCTATACGTGGATTTAAAAGCCTCGGAGCCTGCTCTAGATGCTAGCCTAACTATACCCCTAGCCAGTCTCTCTACGAACTCATCGACTCCCCTCCCTGGGTAGGTGTCTGTATCTGCATGGTAGTACGGCTTTATCTCCCGGATGTTGTGCAGTACTACGCTCGGTACTCCCCGCTTTACCAGTGAAATACCGTCCGTATATCCCATACCAAGACCTGATGCCCTAGTGTTAACATACTCTAAAGAACCCTCAACTAGGGTTAGACCTACTGCATCGACTTCTACGGGCTCAGTGAATGCCGTATCTATAACGAAGGCTAAGTCGAGGCCCTCAACTCTCCCGGAATACTTACGGGAACCGTAAGCCCAGTAGAATGAACTTTCTGAGGGGTCTCCGTACTCCTCTGCAGTAAAGCTGATTAAGCGTATGGGGATTTCCTCCCCTTTTGCGTACTCCGCAACCTTAAGGGCTGTGAGAACCCCGATAGCATTGTCTCTAAACCCGGTTAACCACCGGTCGTGGTGTACTACTACAGCTACCCTCGGTTCCTCCCCAAGGGTTGCGTCTAGCACGTAACCTGTGGACAGTCTCTTAATGGTCTCTACACACAAGTCAACCCTTCCCAGATTTCTAAGGCTATTTACGTAGCTTGCTGGAACGTGTACTGCCGGTATCTTAGCACGCATTCTAACGCTAAAGCTATAGCTAGGGAACTCGTTTACAACTATCCTCCTCCTTCTAACCGGTGGGTAGCTGTCGTAGAAGACTACTGCAGAGTACCCATCCCTAGAGGCTCTACTATAGATTACCCACACATTATCGGGATCCTCAGTAGTAGGTGATAGCAGAACATCACGTCCTAGGGTACCCGAGAGGCAATTAGAGCCTACAGGTGGCTGAGCTGTACACGGTAGACCGTTAATAAAGCACACAACCTCAGACCACTCAATAACTTCTATAGGCGTGATCCTTACATTGAAACCCTTTAGAGCGAGGATGTCACGGAGGCTCTTAATGAGTGTCAGCTCAGCCTTAGAACCGGCCACTACCTCCATATACCTCACCTAACTCATTGACTTACCGTAGAGAGGGGGCCTCCCAACTTAAGTCTGCGTAAACCTCTTCTACTCAATACTATACCTAGGAGTATAAGTGCCAGACCAACTACTATCAGAAATACTGTATAGGACTTACTAACTCCCTCCTCAACTTTAGTCGGGGTGGATGTTGCTACTATTGTCACGTAGGCTGGGAAAGTGTGTGGCATTCTAACCACCTCGGTCAACGAAGGTCCCAGCCGGAGAACCCCTTAGATGATTCAGCAACTCTCTCCTAGCCTCCCTAAGTACATTATCTGAGACCCCGGTAATCGCCCCCTCCTCGATTACTCTCCGGCCAGCTACGTACACCTCACGTACCTCTTCGGCCGTTAAAAGGGCTAGGTAGGGGTCTTGAACAGGCTCACTCACTTTCCATAAGACTAGGTCAGCAGGTTCTCCCGGAGTTACAGTACCCTCACCAAAACCCAGGGCCTTATACCCTGAGACGGTGATGCTACTGAAGACCTCCTCTAAACCGATATCTCCCCTACCTAGGTGCATTGAAAGTGAGACCTTAACCTCATCGAGTATGCTGTAGGATGGCGAGACATCTGACCCTAAGGCTACTCTAACACCGGAGGTCAGTAACTCCCTCAAAGGAGCTACACCATCTCTTAGAAGGGTGTTGGAGAAGGGGCAATGAACTACCGTGGCTTTGGTACTACTTAACCTAGCTATAGAGTCTCTATCTAGCCAAACCCCGTGAGCTACTAGGGAATTTACCTCGGCCAAACCCACGTACTCTATAAACTCCGCTAGGCTCATCCCATAGGTACTCCTCAAATACGTTATATCCTCAGGTACCTCGGCTATGTGGGTATGTACTCCTACTCCTAACTTCTTGGCCGTATAGATAACCTCTCTATATTCACCAAGAGTTAAGAGTCTTGGAGTCGTAGCTCCCAGTCTAACCCTCAGCAACGTGCTATTCCCAAACCTCCTAACCAAGGCCATGTTCTCCTGAAGACCCTCCTCAAAGCTATCATAAACCCCCCTAGACATTATAGCTATACTTAGATCCCCCCTAACCCCTAGCTCTGTAAAGGCCCTTGCAACCCTATCCTCGTTGAAGTGCATATCTGCCACCGCTGTTACACCACCCACCAACATCCTACTTAAAGCTAGGATGGCTGTGTAATAGCTCAGCTCAGGCTCTTTCCTGAGTAGTCTCTCCCAAGGCCATACATACCTCCTAACCCACTCATCTAAGCGAAGACCTGCTAAGGAGGTCCTTAAGGGATAGAGCCCTAGGTGCGTGTGGGCTGATGCGAGACCATGTGTCAGTATAGTACCCTCCTCAACTCCTCGTTCAACTTCAACCCTAGCTATAGTTTCGTCGAAGACTACGCAAGCACTCTTCACGTAGTTCCTCGGGCTTAGGATTACGTAGCTTGCGCATACCTCCTTCATGAGAGCACCTTAACCCTGTAGACAGCTAGGAGTACGTAGATGGAGTACTGACCACCGCTGTAAACTAGAGATGTAGATATGTACGCGGGCTCGAAGAAGCTCATGGTTGGGCTCGGAATCTCTGGTGGGTTATAGGGATCCCGGTAGAGGAACCTAGCTCTATAGCCTTGAGCTCCCCAGACATTGTAGGCAGAGTCTAGGAGTATCTTATAGAGGAGGGCTGACCTCAGGTTCTCCGAGGTCCAGTCAGGGAAGCCTGCCCGTATCCCTGTGTTTGGGTCTGTGTAGATGTATACTGGCGGCTCCCTACCGGCTATCTTGTATATAGCAGCTATACCCTTAGCCGCATCAGCACCTAGGAAGGAGCCACCGAGTAGGAGTGGTCCTGGGTAGAATGAGTTAGTGACTGCATCGACGAGGAAGACCTCGTAGGCAGCTACGTAGAGCCTATCAGGCCTGATCCTAAAGTACTTAACTAAGGTATCGAGGGCCTCCTCCTCACTACCGGTTAAGGCCTTAGCTAGGATCTCTATCTGTGTAGCGTTTATCGTAGCACCATCGGCTACTGAGGCCCTCCGACCTACTACCGATATCCAGTACCCGTAGTCCCACCACGAAACTACTACAGAGTCCTCGGGGGTGTTCTCCCTAATCCACTTTAAGGTATCTAACCAGACCGGTGCCTCAACGTTTAATCCTAGTGAGGCCTCTACTATTGTAGGTAGCTGAGCGCTGTAGGCTCTAACCCAGATAAAGAACGCCTGGGATAGGAGAGCTAGTATAAACGTTGCGACCATGGTAGCTGAGATCAGCTTACTCATGAACCCTGACCTCGGAGTCAGTACGCGGTTTAGTAGAACACCGAGAAGGTGGCCGGTCAGTATAGATGCTGGGAGAGCAAAGAGGTAGGTGAAGTAGGCTATGTTGATCGTACCTACAGCTGATAGAGCTAGGAGTATGACGATGAAGAGCTCCTCGTCTCTCGTCCTAGCAGCTAGGGCTGAGAGGGTGAGGCCTCCAGCAACAGCTGCCGAGAGGACGAACCTACCGATAGCCCCAGCCTGCTGACTGTAGACTAGGGCTGCCACGAAAGCTACGAACGAGGCTATAACCACGTACCAGCCGTATCTAGAGGTCCTCCCCCTCTCGGTTAGGCTCCTGAGTATTGCGTAGAGGGCTGCGATAACTCCGTATACAGCTGCTACGCCAATGCTCATCAACACCTCCTGCGCCTCCGAGGGCTGGTACTCGGCAACGGTCTCGACGAGGACGTGTGCTAGAGAACCTAGACCTACTGCTGCTAGGGCTTTACCGGCTAGTGCTAGACCTCCGGAGAGAGCTATGTAGAGCCCTCCCAGTGCGGTGATAGCTAAGAGTAACGCGTAGATGAGCTTAGGTCTAGATATCAGAACCTCTCCAGATACTAACCGTCTTCTCGAAGCTAAGTGGAGTAGATAGGCTACTGCTAGGGCAGCTAGCGAGGCGGGTCCTAGAATTCCGACGGAGCGGACCACATATCTCAAGCCGTAGGTGGGTGCCGAGAGCTGTAGAGCTAGTAACGGCACGTACTCTAGGGTCCAGATGATGAGGTCCCCCCTCCTAGGTTCCCTGACTAGCGGTAGTAGGACTACTTGGGCAACCATAGCTGCGAAGACTACGTTAAAGCCTGCCCACCCTAGTGCTGAGAAACCTAGAAAAGCTCCCGCTAGTGCTGCTGATAGGTAGTCCCTCCTCTTCCAAGCCCTTATGTGGAAAAACGTGGCTATGGATAGAAAGGCCAACCCTATGGAGTACTTAACGGTAAAGCCGGCAAGCTGCCTGCTGTTGAACATTAGTGAGTATCCTAAAGTAGCCAGCCCAGCTGGTAGGTCGCTGGAGAGCTCCCTTACGGAAAGGTATAGCCCTACAGCGGCTATAGCGAAGAACAATACCGGTAGGTATACCATCCACTCGTAGAGGTCTAGACCTGGGTTAAAGAGCCTAGCTACCCGGTAGGTAGCTATTGAGAATAGCGGTAGTCCGAGGTAAACGCTGTGGGTAAAGTCCCTACCCCACGGGTACCAGAAGATCTTGGTTATGTTGTTGTAGTGGTTTAGCTGACCCAGATAATCTAATCCGTGTTCAAGTAGAACCCTAGCTACAAAGTACTCCTGGAACGGGTCCAGCTCGTAGAGTGTTGGACCGTAACCCAGCCTAGATGAGTTGAAGACTATCTGAAGCCTTAGGTACGAGCCATAAACTAGGGACAGTAGGAGGAGAGCGTAACCCAACCCCCTGATAAGCTTAGTACTTCTCAGGACACTAGCTATCCTTGAGGTCGGCCTAGCCTGTCGGTACCTCCTTGAGGAGCCCAATGTCTACCCCAAGCCTTAAGGGACTTCTAAGTAATAAGTCTGGCCAATGCAGTCTTCCCTAGGGAAACCTATTTTAGCTTAGGTCATATGCTATCGGCGCAGTACTATGGGTGCAGCTAGAGTGGAGAAGGTGTGTGACAGACTTTACTTAGCTGATTTAGGACCCCTGAATACCTACGGCTGGATGTCAACCTACATAATTGTCGGTACGGACTCACTAGCTATCGTCGACCCAGGACCTAGGGTCTCAGCTGAGGCTCTAGCTAAGCTACTCGAGAATGCCTTAGATAACTCTAAAGTACACAGGGTCTACATAGTGCTAACCCACATACACATAGACCACTCCGGAGCCGTAGGGGAAGTTGTTGAGCGCCTACCGGATGTCAAGGTCTTAGTCCACCCTAGAGGAGTTAAGCACCTGGTAGATCCGTCAAGGCTTTGGCAGTCCTCTCTAGAGGTACTTGGAGACCTAGCTAGAGACCTTGGGGAACCTAGACCCGTACCTCCGGGTGCTGTAGTACCTCTAGAGGATGGAGCTACTATCGACTTAGGGGGTTTAAGGCTTCTAGCTGTCCATACTCCGGGGCACTCACCCCACCATATCTCCTACTTACTAGAGCCCTCTAGAGTACTCTTCGCTGGGGACTCTATAGCTAACTACTTTAACGGTAAGACCTACCCCGTAACCGTCCACCCGTTTAGCTTGTTTGAATACCTAGGTAGCCTTAAGAGGATGGTAGAGCTCGGACCGAGCAGAACTGTTGTATCACACTACGGTATTGTTGCGGACTCTCCCGAAGTGTT
>JAJHQJ010000058.1 GCA_020833415.1 Desulfurococcaceae archaeon
GCTAAACTCCTCGATGAGGTTAGGTCCCAGGGTGTAGTAGACCAGGTGGGGTACATCGTAAGGTTCGACCCGGTGAGCATGGAGTTAGCTAAACTGGTTAACCAGCTTAAGCCCTACGCCCTAAGGTTTAGGAGGCTTTCTCGAAGACCTCCACACATGAGGAGGTACCCGGTCACCCTCGATCTCATGTCGCACGATATCGACCTAGCACTACACATACTAGGTGCTGAGGGCTTTAGAGTTATTGCATCACACCTAAGTCCAGGAGGTGGACCTCCGCAGAGAGCTCTAGCTCTAGTCGAGTACGGAGGCCTAGAGATTCTCTTCGAAGCTGACGGAGTTCTACCGGTCAAGGTCCGCGAAGTTGATATCCTTTCCGAGAGGGCCTTAGCTAGGGCGGACTTCGTGTCTAGGAGGATTATGATCTCGTCGGAGACTGGGACCACTGAGCTCAGGGTCAGCGGCGTTGAGCCATTAAAGGAGGAGCTTAGAGTATTTATTGAGAGATGTTGCGGAGTAGACCTTAAGGCACCAACCCTAGTAGACTCTCTTAGGGTTCTGGCAGTCCTGGAAGAACTGCACAGACTTGCTAGAGCATAGGAGGTTCGTAAGTTTCCACATCTAATTCGATCCACTACTCCCACATGCTGCCAGTCGGCAGGAGCTGACAGTATCTTGCGGCTATCCAACACGCACCTCTGCGGTGAGTTCTGGGGTGACCGTGCGCCACTGACTACCAGCTGATGGGAGGGGCTTCCGTTGTAAAAGATGCTGCAGACTTTGAAAAAAGTTTATTTTGCTTCTAACAGTATACATAGCGGGATTTCCCGTGGTTAAGAGGGTCATAATAGCTGGAGCTGGGGGTAGGGACTTCCATAACTTCTTAACTTACTTCAGGGATAACCCAGAATATGAGGTAGTGGCGTTCACAGCAGCCCAGATCCCCGGGATCGAGAGGAGGAGGTTCCCACCAGAGCTAGCAGGCCCTAGATATCCCCTGGGTATCCCGATATACCCTGAGTCAGAGTTACCCAGGTTAATCAAGGAGTTTAGGGTTGATGAGGTAGTTCTATCGTACAGCGACCTAACGTATGAGGACGTAGGTAGGTTAGCCTCCATTGTTCTAGCTTCGGGAGCCTCGTTCAGGTTGCTCTCACCCTTCGATACCATGTTAAGGTCGATAAAGCCCGTGATTGCTGTAACAGCCGTAAGAACAGGGGCCGGGAAGTCTACTGTATCGAGAGCTATCGTTAGGGAGTTAGTTAAGAGGGGTGTCAGGGTAGTACCCATAAGACATCCCATGGCATACGGGGATCTGGTCAAGTCAGCTGTACAGATATTCCGTAGCGAGGACGACTTCGAGAGATTTGGGGTAACGATTGAGGAGAGAGAGGAGTACGAGCAGTACATCAGGTTAGGACTACCAGTACTTGCCGGGGTAGACTACCGTAGGATCCTGGTTGAAGCCGAGAGAATGGGTGATGTAATACTATGGGATGGGGGTAACAATGACTGCCCGTTCCTGAAGTTCGATTACATGATAACCGTAGCTGACGCTATGAGGCCTGGTCAGGAGGTGGGGGCCTACCCTGGAGAGGTTAACGTTAGGCTAGCCAATGCTGTGGTGGTGAATAAAGTCTCGAGAGCCAGGAAGGAGGATGTTGAGAAGGTCGTCGCAAACGTTAGGAAGGTTAATCCCAAGGCTAAGATATTACTAGCCGATATGGAGGTCACCGTAGAGAAGCCGGAGCTCATTAAGGGAAAGAGAGTAGCCGTAGTCGAGGACTCGCCGTCGGTTACCCACGGAGGTCTACCCTATGGAGCGGGTTACGTAGCTGCAGAGAAGTACGGTGCTGCCCAGATCGTAGACCCAAGACCCTATGCTGTCGGCATAATAAAAGCTATGCTAGAGGAGTACAAGCATATGGGTCCTGTCGTACCGTCGACCGGCTACAGCCCAGAGCAAATAGCTGACCTCAACGAAACGCTTAGGCGCATGGATGTAGATGCTATAGTACTAGGAACCCCTGCCGATATATCCAAGCTCCTTAAGGTAGGTGTACCTGTATTGAAGGTGTATTGGGAACTGAGAGTAGTTGAAGGACCCTCCATCGAGGAGCTGGTTGACGAGTTATTGGAGAGAGTTGGAGTGCTTTAAAAACGTGGGAGATCGCGGTCCGGAGGCCTAATGACGTGACTTCTAGGCGTGAACTTATATACCTTCCTCCACCCTAGAGGGAGGGGCTCTCGACTGTAGGGTATGTAGGCAGATTTAGGGAGTACAACGTCTTTCTAAGGGAGAGTGGGAGCCCTAGGATAGCCATAGTATATCCCAGCACCTATCAGGTCTCAATAACTAACCTCTTTACTCATCTAGCGTACAGCTACATAATTGAGAAAAGCGATGCACTTGTAGATAGGTTCACCCTGGATAACCCTGATAGAGGAGCTCTAAGTGGAAGAAGGTTAAAGGACTTCGATTTACTTCTAGTTAGCGCTAACTACGAGTTAGACTTAATCTACATAATTAAGTTACTCAGGAAAGGGGGTGTCGAACCCCTAGCTACTAGTAGGGGGGGTAGACCCCTCATAATTGTGGGTGGGCTGGCTGCTATGTCTAACCCAGAACCCTTTATTGAGGTGGCCGACGCGGTGTTCGTAGGCGACGGCGAGGTACTCCTGGAGCGCTTAGTTAAGGCCGTGCACCTACTACCGGGTAGCAAGGTTGCCTTCCTGGACTCACTGGGGGAAGGTCTTTATAGGGGGGTATCCCAGGTCCCAAAGGTCTATGTACAGGACCTGGACTCCGCTCCCCACCCAACAATAGAGATAAGGTCAGCAGTTGTTAAGCCGGTATATGGAGACGGTTTCTACGTAGAGATATCCAGGGGGTGCAGATGGCTATGTAAGTTCTGTTTGGAGTCATTCGTTATGTACCCCTATAGGGTCAGATCTTTAGGTACTCTGATCAAGCTTATTGAGAGGGGGTTACGTAACGTTGGCTCTAGGAGGGTTGTGATCTACTCTTTATCAGTTTTCGATCATCCTACTATAAGGGATTTACTCAGGTACCTTATTAACAACGAGGTAGACTTCTCACTACCATCACTACGGTGGGACACCGTAGGCAGAGAGGATTTAGAACTCATATCAGCCTCGTCGCAGAGAACTCTTACACTAGCCCCGGAGGTTGTGGATACCGACCTAAGCTGTTTTCTAGGTAAGTGCTTTGTTGAGGAGAGGTTTACTGAACTAGCTGAAGAGGCATTAAGAAGAGGGTTTGACCTAAAGCTCTACCTCATGGTGGGGCTTCCAGGAGAATCCGAGGAAACTCTACATAAAACAGCTAACTACCTTAGGAAGCTGGTTAAATACGCAAAGAGGCTTGGTAGGAAGGTCTCCATAACTGTGAACCCATTAGTGCCTAAGCCTCATACACCTCTTCAGCTACTACCGCTGGTACCGGAGGAGGTATACCAAGCTAGGGTCAGACTTCTTGAGCAGGAACTTAGTGAGGCAAACGTAGAACATCTCAAGTGGTCGCATGCTTTCATACAGGCCTTAATAGCCCTAGGTGATAGAAGAATTGGAAGAGTCCTACTTACCTCCAGTTCGGAGGGGTTCTCTAGGAGAACTGTAGCTAGGGTAGCTGAGAACTTGGGGGTTGACTTAGGGTATCCGCTAAAGTGTAGAGACGTCGATGAAGCTCCGTGGCGTGCTGCCGTAATGCCTCTCGACAGAGTTGTAGAGAAAGTCTCTATAACACTAAGGCAGCAAATTAGGGAGTGTTAACGGAATTAAGGTCAGACTAAGGTCGAAACCTACTCCCCGAGGTTATCGTACAAAGATCATTCGCCAGTAGGATCCTAAGACTTTTGCTTGGAGCGGGGGCGGGTCAGTTATAACCCTCTGGGAGGTACCTAGGTGGGTGGACCGCGGTGTTCGGTGTAGACGAGATGTTTGAGGTCTCGTTCACACAGGAGGATATAGAGAGTATTGCCGAGGCCTTCAAGGAGATGAAGGAGCCTGTAACTCTTTATGTATTTGTAGAGAGGGATCGGAGTAAGTGTAGGTACTGCAGTAACACCGTTAAGCTAGTAGAGAGCTTAACTAAGGCTAGTACACAGGCTTCAACACCCCCCCTACTTAACTATGTAATAGCTGAGAAGGGGGTTAACGAAGAGCTCTTCAGGAAGTACAGGATCTCTAGAATACCCTCCATAGTACTGCTAGACGGTTACATAAGGTATACCGGCATGCCCGCTGGAGAGGAGGTTAGAGGGTTAGTAGAGACTATAATAAGGCTAAGTACGGGCGATTCGGGACTCTCAGAGAGGTCTATCAGGAGGATCTCGGAGTTAAAAGCTCCTGTTTATATAGAGGTAATAGTAACCCCAACCTGTCCCTACTGCCCCTACGTAGCATTGATGGCTAACATGATAGCCTTTGAGTCGTATAAGGCCGGCAATAGGGCTGTTGTATCCGATATCGTAGAGGCCTACGAAAATCCAGATATAGCAGATGCGTATAATGTTATGAGCGTTCCGACAGTAGCTATAAACAAACAGGTATCATTCGTTGGGCTTCCCTACGA
>JAJHQJ010000041.1 GCA_020833415.1 Desulfurococcaceae archaeon
TAGTAGCAGTGCCTCAGCCTCTTCATCGCTCCAGACCAGGTAACTCACGTTAGTAAAGCCGTACTTTCTCAGTAGGTTAAGTAGAGACCTAGCTACCGACCTTAGCTTACCCCATATAACATCCGGGGGAGTTCCCCTAACTACGCTGAAGACTACCCCAAGAAGCTCTCGGTCCGTAGCCTCAACTATATGCCTTAACTGCTCCACAGCTTGAGCTACAGCTTGCTCTGGGCGTGGTATCTTAAAGAAACTGGTGGAGGGGTTCTCTAAGAACGTGTGGGAGGCAACTACGAACCTAGTTAGGGACTCTGCCGAAACAGCTGAAGCAGCATTCCTACGAGTATCGACAGGGTCTACAACTATAAGAGGGGCCTTGAAGATCTTCCTAAGCCTAGATATCGTTAGGTTATCGGCCTCCCCCTCTACTACTATAACCTCACCGTAACGCCAGGAAGTGGCGGACTTGAGTACGTCAATAAAACTGCCGTACTTTATAACCAGTAGTTCAGCTAAGTAGCCGGAGAAGCCCTCAACCCTAATCTCGGCTCCGTAAACCCCGATACCCTTAAGAAAGGACTTGAGGAGCCTTACCTCATCCCGAGATCTCTCGTTGAGTCTACTCATAACGTACCTGGTGTGAAAGGGGGTTCTATCTACAGCCGTTCTTATCTCTCCAATATCCCTAGCCCAGTAGGCTGGTACTATATCTACCTCATAGCTGTTTACCTTGATGTTTATATATGGGTGGGTAGCGTACTTCAGCTTAGTACCGCTGTAAACGCGGCTGAAGACTTCGTAAAGAGGTACTACAACGTGATTCTTCAACCACTCCTCGTTAATACCCTCATACCTTATTAGTATGAACACGTCTAGGTCTATATCGCCTCGTAGCTCAGTACCCTTAGCTACTGAACCGTGGAGTTCTATGGAGTATTCGTACGGTATCTTGAGGTTATTCTCGATTACGCTCTTCACACTTTCGAAGAGCTCGAGGGCTCCGGCTCTTTCACCTGGTGTAGGCCTTACCTCAGATAGTACCTCGGATAGTACCCTCTCGAGGTTAGGCATGCTTCTTCAGCCTAGCTACTACGAGGTCTGCGTATATAGGGCCTCTAGGAGTTAGCTGACTTCTCTTAAGCTTAACCTGGGTCACCCTAGTGATGCCGAAGTCTCTGTCTTCATAGCTCCTAAGGTAGTCTAAGAGGCAGTCAGCCCTGTACCTACCCTTAATGCGGGCTACCGTTATGTGTGGTACGAACTCTTCCCTATCCTCAATAGCGTAGCTCTTTACACATCTCTCGAGGGTATCGCGGATGCTTTTGAGTACCTCAGCCCCCTCCTTGACCCCTACCCAGATGACCCTAGGTCTAGATAGGCTGGGGAAGGCACCCACCCCATGTATACCCATACTGAACTCCGTGAAGTTACTGCAGAGCTGGACACACTCGGAAATTCTCGGTAAGTAAGTCTCCGGTACCTCACCTATGAACCTAAGGGTTAGGTGTATGTTCTCGTTCTCCACGGGTTTTATCCCGCCGTTAATAGAGCATGAAGTTATGGCATCCCTGAACGCTATGATCCTCCTCCAGACCTCTACGTCCTCCACCTCCACAGCTATGAATAGTCTGAGCACGGTATCACCAAGCCGTAGAGGGCTTAAAGCTTAAAATTTGTTTAGCAGTAAGTCTACATTAGGGGGCCGTCGTCTAGCTTGGCTAGGATGCCAGCCTGGGGGCGCTACCCCGCTGGAGCGCTGGTGATCCCGGGTTCAAATCCCGGCGGCCCCACTACTCAGTTCTCTAACCTATAAGGGCTAAGCGCCTAGCTCACGTGGAGATGTGTGTGGTGGTAGTAAGTCCTACCTTGGTTAGGAAGTTCCTCGAGAGCTCAAACCTACTGAAGAGGGCATACGACTTCCTAGAAAGCGATGAGGAGGTTCAAAGCTTAGTTGAGATGGCCAATATCATGGCTGTCGGTAGGTTACGGTACAACGATCACGGTGTAGTACATTCTAGAATAGTCAGCGGCGCCTCCCTAGAGATACTGGACATGCTCGTTAAGGCCGGGGTTAGACCTACCTCCATGGAGTTCAACGTTACGAGGAGTATTGAGGAGGCTATGCTAATAGCTCTGGCCGGAGCCTACCTACACGATATAGGTAACGCAGTTCATAGGGAGAATCACGAGTTCATAGGGTCCTTACTAGCTAGGGATATAGTAGATAGAATGCTTACAGAGGTAATGCCCGGTGCTGAGGGTAGGAGGAGGAGGATGATAAGGCAGGAGATACTGCACGCAATATACTCGACGGAGACCAACACCCAGGCGCTAACTGTTGAAGCTAGCTCAGTTAAGGTAGCAGACGGTACCGATATGGCTGAGGGTAGGGCTAGGATCCCGTATAAGCTAGGTAAGATCGATATGCACTCAGTATCGGCTATAAGTATAAAGAGGGTCGAAATCCTGCCAGGAACTTCGAGACCTGTAGCTATAGCTGTCTCTATGGATAACTATGCAGGTCTATTCCAGATAGAGGCTGTACTAAGGCCTAAGATAGCTACCACGAAAGTTGCCGACTACTTTGAGGTCGTAGCTAGAGTTGGAGATAGGGAACTAAGGATTTACCCACCCTATGCCTAGCCTATCCTTGGTGGAACCGTGGAGCCCTACGTTGTTAGGTTCGTCTCAGCGAGGTCCGGTGTCGGTAAGACTACAGTAATCTCAGAGGTCTCTAAGAGGTTACTAGAGTTAGGTCTGGCCATAGCCATAGTTAAGCATGCGCACGGAGATATAGCCCTGGAGGAGAAGGATAGTAGGAGGTTCCTAGAGGTAGGGGTTAGGGAGGTAGTGGTATCCAGTAGGCACCTGACAATAATCTACAGTAGGGAGGTACCAGAGGACTTAGTAGCTATAGTGCGCTTACTGAGAAAGCCTCTAGTACTGGTCGAGGGGTTTAAGAACTCTAACCTGGGTGATAAGGTGGTCGTTGCAGGTAGCTTAGATGAGGTAGCAGAGCTTATGGACTCCAGTACCATAGCTGTAGTACTAAGCTCCAGCGAAGAAGTACGGCAGGTCAGTAATGTTCTAACCACTAGGGATGCCGATAGACTGGCCAAGGTGATAGCTGAGAGGGCTGTGGAGCACGTAATCAGGCAACTCCCAGGACTCAACTGCGGGTACTGCGGGTATAGTACTTGCAGAGGGCTAGCCCTCCATATTCTCCAAGGAGAGAGCAGGGCGTGTCCTCGAGTACTCGATGTAAAGCTAACTGTAGACGGACTCGAAGTACCCCTAAACCCCTTCGTTAGGAACCTGATTAACTTAATTATTGAGAGTTTCCTGAAAGTCCTTAAGGGCGTACCCGAGAGGTACAGCACTGTTGAGTTGAGGATAGCTAGATAGAGGTCTCAGATTATGGGGAGCTCCTGTTATAGCGTTTCCCCGCTAACGGTACTCGGTGGTATCTGTGTGTACCTGTATTCCCGTTAGTGGGGTTGGACCTCGGTGCGGGCTCACCGGCATCACCCACACCCCATGGGCCCCAGTCGAGCCCAACGCCACGGGGCTCCCATCTGAGTCCGTAGAGTCACCGCAGAGCGGATCATCCGAGAAACTATAGTGGGAGTAGGGGTATTTAAGTATTACTCTACGATACTAAGTTTACAGGTATTCACAGATACTTAAACCTACCATCAGTTCTGTTATAGCCTTATCTTACCGCTCCTAACAGCTTCAAGAAGTTTCTCAGAAATGGTATAACAACCTAAACCCCTCCTTATTAAACCTAGCGAGGAGAGCCTTGTTAATACCTTGGACGGGTTCTTTACCCCTAGCACCCTGAGTTCCCGAGTAGCCAGTATCTCCCCGACTGACCTATACCTAGCGAAGTACCTAAGAGCTACTAACTCCTCCTCGCTGAGACTCCTTATTATACTCTCTAGGTTTTCGGTACTCACAACCCCACACCGAGCTCTCAATGCGTTAGTTACAGTTTTAGTCTTAAGCTAGCTGACCTCCATACTTGGGCTGTCTCAGTTTTCATAGTCATTCCATAGTGTTAGCACATACTGATATCTAGGCTCTCTTAACGCTACGAGGTACGTTAATGCTATTGTTCGGAGAGTTCCCGGGAGGGTTTATAAGCTCTGACTTATATCTAACCGGTGCCGTTTCTCGGTAGATGGCGGTTCACAGCCCCTCATCATTCACTATTCCGGAGCTCCCCGCCATCTACCTCCCAACGGTCTCCCCGAGCCCGCTCACCGCAGTGGCTCCCCGCTAGTCGCCTAGGGTTCACAGCCTCTACGGGTCTCGGAAACCCAGGGTCACCGGCTATACCTATAGGTTGAAGCTTATAAACCATATCGGGGGAGTACCGACTTACCCGGTAACCCTGAGGAGTCTTAGACTTCGATGAAACGAGCACTACGAATAGTTATGAAAACCGAAACAGCCCCGGGATCTGCAGGGCTTTAAGGCCCCGCTGACGGCTCCCCGCCCTAAAGGGCGAGGACTCTGCACCCACTAGGACCTCCCCCATCTATTGGGAGGCCCCCACAGGTGCGGCATCACTGTTCAGCCCCCGCCGCCAGCTCCGGGGAGGTGCGGGCTCACGGCCTACTAGGCTTGCCGCACCCAACTCCAAGAAGTACTGGAGCAAAGACTTATAATTTTACCTCCCCGCCTTGAAAGGCGGGGCTTCCAGTTGTAACCGCAGGTTGATACTCTAATAGTAGAACGTGTCTTGGAAATTGTGCTCTACTATGTAGCTAGCTCTACCATAACTAGGGCATGAGGAGCCTAGTGGGCACCTCCTCTCGTACTCGCATGCAGGTTGCTCACGCTTGCAGAATTTCCTACCGAAGGTCCAGAGGAAGTCATCAAGTATATCGGGTTCTATTCCGGAGAGTTTAGACACTAGCTTATATGCATACCTCACCGTTCTCCTAATTTCCACATCCTCAGTCTCGCTTACTGGTACCCTACTAAGGATTTTAACCTCTAAGTCCTTGGAGGGCTCAACGATCTTGAGTCGCAGTGCTATCCTAGTTAGGTGGTTATCTACGGGTACCTCAATGTTGTGACGATCCTTAAAGCTGGCTAAGCCCCTTCTACTTAGGAACTTTACGAATAGGAACATCTTCTTCTCTACGGGGTCTGAGTATGCTTTGAAGATCTTGATCAAACTTCCCAGGCCAGCACCCCGTGGGTGTCTTATATATCCTTCACATTTCGATATCAGTCTACTGACGGAACCATCAAAATACTTGAGAAGCTTAGTAGCTGTATCCCTAAGTAACTCTGCCCTTACCTCAGGGTCCCATATAGCGACCCCGCTGGGAGTGCTTAACCACTTAGAAACCTCCCCAGCTGTAATCCTGGACATCCTCGTGGGGCTGAAGAACTCGGGATCCTCATCGTACTTAAGCTTCCCAAGCCTGTAGAGGAGGTCGGCTCCGTGGAACATCTCACCTAAGACATAGTCTTCGAAGGGTCTGTACCTAGATGTCCTATGGTCTATGGCCACCATGAAGAACAGGTACCTCATAACGCTCTCCGCACTATCCCCTCTAGGGGGGTAGTACCTCGGGTCTGTGAAGTCCTCTAAGCTAATAACAACAGAGCTAAAGGTGCTGGCAATAGCCCTAGACACCCCGACTATCCGGGCTAGGTTTAACCCTATCATAAGGGTCGTAGCCCATGGAGCTCTTGGTTTCGTAGTTTATTAACATCGTCATTTACCTCCAGACTCTCATCCCCATCGGTTAGCGTTTAAGTACCTAGGGACCTTCACCTCGTCCACGGGGACCTCGTACCCTGACGAAGACCTGGGCGGCTGTCGAGTACAACGGAGGAGAGTCCCGATCTAGGGGCAGAACCGCACACCAAACTCGATACCCCAAACCCACAAATAGCTTACCTCGATACTAGTAGTAGGTCTGGGGTTTCTGCTGCCGCGTTCACGTGAAGTCTTCGAAGGCTATGAAGTTAATTAAGCGGGTAAGGGTTTAAGGATTAGGAAGTGAACGCTGTGTCGGGTCAGGTTAAGCTGTTTAAACAGTTAGGCTACGTCTACCTGAGAGCTCCTTTAGACGTAGTTCTAAAGGTTTTGAGGAGGTTAGGCGAGCTTAGGGGTTGGAGCGAGGACCTAGGTGATGCTGTAAGGATTCTGGAGAACTTTGATGTGTTCTACGAGTTTATGAGACGTAAGCATAAGGAGTACGTAGCACCGCGCAAGAGCGAGTCAGATCTACTATCCGGTCGGGTAGTTGTAGATAAGCTGAAGCTGGAGGTCGATGGGGGGAGGTTTGTTACCTTAGTCTTCGATAAGAGAGTAGGTTACGAGGAGATCCTGAACATTCTAAGAGAACTTGGGTTAACCGTTTAGAGGTTAGGGACTCTGTAGGGAGGTCCAGATACTGCTACAGCTTACTGAGTGGTCATAGTTAAGGAGGTACTCTACCACCTTAGCTATGCCACCAATTAAGGTAGTTAGAGGAATCCCAGGAGCTCCGTAGCTCAGTACTATCACATCCCTAGTATTAGGGTCCACGTAAGCCTCTCCCGTAACCTTATACGGGTATACATACAGTACCCTACCTCGGCTGTCTACTAATACGGGAACTCCTCTACGAAGCTTCATAACCCTACCCTTAGCGTCCCCTACAGACGTATCCCTATCGAGGTAGACCATTCTTAGAGGAGGTGTGAGCTTACGTAAGTCTAAAACACTCATAGCTAGTCTGGTAACCAAAGATACTGCGTTAACTAGGTCTACGACGGAGTTGTACTGCGGAAACGACCTTCCCGATAGGACTCTCTTAAGTAAGAGCTCCGGGTATACCTTAACATCCGTGATACCGCCCAACCGCC
>JAJHQJ010000042.1 GCA_020833415.1 Desulfurococcaceae archaeon
GCGCGCTGGGGAGGTGGTGAGGTACCTCATAGTGAAGAAGATGAGGATGACGAACCACTACAGGAGGGCTTTCAGGGTGGAGATAGTCCCAGGTCACGGACTCAAGCTCCTCCCACTAGAGAGGGGGACCCACTAGCACCCGCAGAGCCTCAGGAGCTTAAACCTCTCGGACCTCCTGTAGACTAGGCCCGCAGTCTTCAGTTCGTAGAGGGCCCTGGCTGCTTCCTCCTGCTCCAGCCACTCGCCGTAAGCACGGCCGAGCCCCACCAGCTTAGCTAGCCTCCTCCTAACCTCCGGGCTCAATCTAGGGGGTTCCGAGTCCTCGAGGGGGGTTCCCGGTAGGGGCATGAAGGTGTGTAGATGCAGCCTAGCCCCCATAGCTACCAACCTCTCGGCTAGTCTAACGGTATCCTCCAGGTCCTCGGCCCCCTCACCTGGGAGCCCTACGATCAGGTCTACGTCTACCGAGAACCCCTTAGCTGTGAGTATGGAGACCGCGTTAACTACGTCCTCAACTCCGTGGGTTCTATGCACCGCCCTCAGCACCCTCTCGGAACCGCTCTGAGCTCCGACAACGACCCTCCTGTTGTCTACGTACCTCCTAAGTACCGACGCCGTCTCCTCGGTAACCGAGTCAGGCCTTACCTCGGTTGGGAAGGAGCCGTAGAAGACCCTACCGCTGTACCTATCCGCAACCCCCCTGAGTGACGAGAGTAGCTCCTCGAGCTTAGCCGGGTCCGGCCTGATGCCGTCGGGACTTCCGTAGCCCAGTGAGTTGGGGGCTACGAACCTCAGGTCCCTTATACCCCTCCTAAGAGCCTCCTCGGAGTACCTAACTACGGACTCGACGCTCCTATACCTAGGTGGGCCGAAGGCGTAGGTCACCTGGCAGAACCTACAACCGCCGCTACAGCCCCTCATAACCTCCATGGGGCAGTAGAGCCCCCTCCAGTAAGGGTATGGTGGGTAGGAGTCTAGGTCGACACGCCCGCTGCGTACCCTCACAACCACCCTACCGCCCTCGGCGTAGGCCGTCCCGCAGACCCTGTACTCGCCGGACTCTACGTACTCCCTGAGGAGCTTCACCACGGTGTCCTCACCCTCCCCGTAGACAGCTACGTCGAAGCCTAGCCTAAGTACCGTACCCGCAGGGTCCCCAGTAGCGTGGGGACCCCCGGCTACCAGTAGTACGCCAAACCTCCTCAGCTCGGCCACCAGCCTAGCTACGTAGGGTACTTGGAGACTGTTAAACGATACCCCCACAACGACCCTCCTATACCTCTCAGTGAGTTCCCTGACGAGTTCCAGTGGCTCGCCCCTATCCCAGTTGACCAGGTATACGTCAAGCCCCGGAAGCCTGCTCTCCACAGCCGCGGCTACCGCGTAGGCTCCGTACCTAGATGACCTACCGTAGACTACGGCAAACGCCAACTCCCTCAAGTCCACCCGGGGATACATGACTCGGAGCTAAAACAGTCCATCCTCAACGGGGGGCCTGGGGTTTGACTGGAGGACTTTAAACCCTCAGACTAACGGATTCGGGGCGAGCTTGAGGGAGGTTAGGAGGGTTGCCGTAGAGGACTACCTATCAACCATATACAGACTTGAGGAGGTCTTTGGGGTAGCTAGGACTGTGGATATATCAGCGGAGCTGGGGGTTAAGCCGGCTACGGTTACCAAGGTCCTCCGCAAGCTCTCGGAGCAGGGGTACGTAACCTGGAGTAGGTTCAGGGGGTTTAAGCTCACCGAGGCCGGGCTTAGGGCTGTGAGACCCCTCATAAGGAACCACAGGATCTGCGAGCACTTCCTACACGTACTCGGGTTCAACCTCCTCGAGGCACACGTGTACGCCCACTACATGGAGCACCTACCGCAGGTAATCATAGACGGTATACACAGGTTCCTGGGCTCACCGAAGCTCTGCCCACACGGAAACCCGATACCGGGGGAGGGGGTTGCGGAGCTAAGGGCTAGGCCGCTGAAGGACCTCGGGGTGGGGGAGGAGGCTACCGTAGTAGGGTTCCGCGGGGAGTTGAGGACCTACCTAGCTGAGGCCCTCGAGAGGGGTCTAACCATAGGGTCTAGGGTGAAGGTACTAGCTAAGACTAAGGGGGGTCTGATGGTTGAGGTCGGCGGTAGGGAGCAGTACCTAAGCATGAAGGTGGCCGCGACCATAATGACCGTGACCCCCGGTAGCTAGGGAGGGCACCTATACCTACAGCACCTCAGGAGCTGGTCTACTACTACCTCTAGTAGAGTAGACCTAAGCACTGCTAACCCAGCTACCAGAGCCCCGCAGCACGGTTTAAGTACCTGCTCCACGACCTCTACCTCACGGTTTAGGTAGTTCCTCAGAGCCTCCTCCAGTAGGGGTCTTAGGAGGTCTGAGTTGTAGCAGTAGAGGGAGCCTACGAAGCCTACCCTAACCCTCTCAGTACCCAGCCTCCTAGCGACAGCTGCGACGTACCTAGAGAACGACCGCACCTCGTCCCGAACTACCTCAAGGGCCCTACTGCAGCCCCTCCTAGCCTCCTCGAGGACTAGCACAGAGAGGGAGGCTATGGAGGTCTTAGGGTTTGGGGAGCTGTAGACGTACCTAAGGACCTCAGCAACCGATCTGAAGCTCAGTCTCTCGATTAGCTTAGTACCTAGCTCCGAGCAGTTCTCCAGGCCGTCTAAGCACGCGAGGACCTCCCTAAGAGCGGCTACCCCCATCCTGTAGGCACTACCCTCATCACCTAGTAGGTGGCCCCAACCACCGGCCCTAGCCCTAACCCCCCGGTGGGTACCGTAGACGCTGCTACCGGTCCCCATAATACCTACGATACCGTCTCCTACTAGGAATACCGAGGCGTGGGCTGCTACCAGGTCCTCGAATACGTAGACCCTGCTAACGTCTAGACCTAGGCGCCTAGCTATGCTGGCCCTCAGCTCCTCCGAGGTCTCCCTAGAGACTACGCCGGCAGCTCCTACGAACACCGCCTCGGGGGCGGATGGTATACCGAGGGACCTGAGAGACCCTAGGATAGCCTCGGAGATACCCCGCGAAGCCTCCTCAACCCCCTGTACAGCGGGGTTTGCCGGACCTGCGGTGTAGAATGCGCAGGTACCTCCTACCTCAATAGCTACAGCCTCGGTCTTACTAGCACCTGCGTCTACCCCAACTAAAACCCTCAGTGTACAACCCCCTAGTTGAGGGGTTCTAGAGCTAAGAGTACCCTAACCTAGGTCCAGTACTCCTCCTCAACCACCTTTAGCGTGGGGTTCTCGAGCTCGGCTAGGTACCTAGAGGTAGCCCCCTCCGCCTCATCAAGGCTTACAAGCTTGAACCTAACCCTCCTACCCGGCCTCAGCTGGGCTAGGATATCGGTATCGGGCTGGACTACGTGTAGGGCTACGGCGTACCCCCCGGTGGTCTGGGCATCGGCCATGAGTACTATGGGCTTCCCATCCGGTGGGACCTGGACGTAGCCCCTATCCGTAGGTGTTGACGGTAGCCTCCCGAGTTTTGAGGCCGCGACTAGTGGGGGTCCGTCCAGCCGGTAGCCCATCCTATCGCTCTCCGGGGTTACGGTGTACTCAGATGTGAGTAGGGTACTCAGATCCCCGAGTAGGTGGGAGTGTATACCCTCGGTAACCCTGAGTACGGCCGGGTCTCCGGGGTCCGCGGACCTGGCTACCACCTCCTCCGGAGGCTTCACCCTCCTAACCCTATCCCATACCTCGTCAGCACTGACGGGTCTAGCACCGAGTTCGTCACCGGGTTTGAGGGCCCTCCCCAGACACCCGAACCCTCCCCTAACGTAGGTCGAAGCGCTACCCATGACCTCCTCGCATAGAATTCCTCCGGAGATCGCTACGTAGTGTACGAAGCCCCTACCGGTTGGTACCACGCTTACCTCTGACCCAGCCCTACAGTAGATGGGTGTCCAGGGAGCTACCTCAACACCTTCTACTACTACCCTCGGGTAGCCGCCGGTTACAGCTACGACGGCGTCCACCGTAAGCCTCAGCCTAACTGAGCCGAATACCTCCAGTACCGCATAGCCCGTACGGTTTCCGACTAGGGCGTTGGCGTAGGCCGCGGAGAGCCTGTCAAGGGCCCCTGAAACCGGGACACCTAGTGCTCTATACCCCCTCCTACCTAGGTCCTGGACCGTTGCTAGACCGGCTACGTAGACTACCTGAAGTTTAGGAGCTGTACTCACCTACGAACACCCCGCTCAGCCTACTGAACTCCTCGGGGCTTACCGGCTTGAAGACCACCTCGTCCCCCGGTGCTATGGGTATCGGGGGGCTCCTCCTTGGGTCGAACATGGTTAGGGGGGTCCTACCTATAAGCCTCCACCCACCGGGGCTCTCGAGTCCGTAGACCCCGGTCATCTTACCGGCTATCCCTACGGAGCCCCTTGGGATCCTAACCCTCGGTGTCTCAAGCCTGGGGGCAGCTATCCTGGGGTCTACCTCACCTAGGTATATGAAGCCCGGTGTAAAGCCTAGGGTTATGCAGGTGTAAACCCTAGATGAGTGGATCCTGACCACCTCCTCCTCACTTAGACCAGCCCACCTAGCTACCGAGCCTAGGTCCGGACCGTGCTCACCTCCGTATAGTACTGGTATGGTGAACCTCCTAGGTCTGTGAAGCTCTCCGAGCTCAACCTCCCTAGCCCAGGACCAGACCCTCCTAATTGATGGGATGAGGTCGGACGCCCTAATCCTCCTCGGATCGTAGTACACAGCTAGGGAGGTTGTCCCCAGGACTACCTCGTCCACAATTCCCGAGAGCTCCCTCAGGATCGCGTAGTACAGTCTGTGGGCCCTCCCAACGCACTCCATGGTGAGGTCTTCGCATATATCTACATGGACTACGTAGCCCCCGCTACCGACTACCCTTATGTCACTACTCATCCTACACTACCTTAGCCATGGGCTTAAGCTCTACACCGACCTCCCTAAGCTTAGAGCTCACGGCCTTGGCTATCTCTATGGCGTTAGGGCTATCCCCGTGTATGCAGAGGGTGTGGGCCCTAACCTCGATAAGCCTCCCATCAACAGCCTCAACAACCCCCCTATCCACTATCGATAAAGCCCTCTCAACAACCTTGTTGAGATCTGTTACCAGGGCACCGGGGGTACCCCTAGGTGCTAGCCTACCGTCGGGGGTGTAGCCGCGGTCTATGAAGGCCTCGTAGGCTACCTTAAGCCCCAGCTCCTCGGCTGCCCTAGCCATAGCCGAGCCGTACGGTGCTACCAGTATCAGCCTCCTGTTGTACGAGTGGACGGCCTCTACTAGAGCCCTTGCGTAGTCCTCCCTAACCCAGGCCATGTTGTATAGAGCTCCGTGGGCCTTAACGTGCTGCATCTCCATACCCTCAACTCTTAGGAACGAGTCGAGAGCCCCCAGCTGGTAGATTACGTAGGCCTTCAGTTCCTCCAGAGATACCTGCATCTCCCTCCTACCGAACCCCATGAGGTCGGGGAACCCCGGGTGGGCCCCCACGGCGACCCCGAGGGACTTAGCCGTCCTAACAGACCTCCATATACTCACGGGGTCCCCAGCGTGGAAGCCGCAGGCTATGTTGGCTGAGGTAACGTAGCGGAAGAGCTGGCCCTCATCTACTAGAACCCACCTACCGAAAGACTCCCCAGCATCTGTATTAAGGTCTATGGCTCTAGCCACGGGTTCCGCCACGCTCTGGGTATCGGTGAACCTAAATAAGTCTTCCTTGGACCCGCTTAGGTGGTCCTCCTAAGTTATGGGGACTCCTCCGCAAAATCCGTGTTGAAGTCTACAGGATTTATATCCCCGGGGGATAGCGGAATTGAGTGTAAGCTATGGGTACCTCAGCTAAGCGTACCAAGGCCGAGGCCTACTTCGTCGTCGCGGTGGTGGTTATATGGGCGCTAGCCTTCGGCGTCTACCTGGTTAACACCCCCAGTCCATCGATACTGGGGCTCAGCTCCGCCTACGCCTACTCCCTACTGTGGTGGATCGTTGCGTTAGCAGCATTCATAGTCTACGCAGCCTACGACCTAAGTAGGGGTAGTAGGGGTGGTTGACGTGGAGACCTGGCAGGTTACTACAACTATAATATTCGTCTACTGCGCCCTCGTGATATTGATAGGGTTCCTAGCCGGGAGGGTCCTGAAGAGGTCTATGGAGGACTTCTACGTACTGAGCAGGAGGGCCGGCATTGTAGTTACCTTCCTAGCTACTGCAGCTACGTACCACAGCGCCTTCGCGTTCCTAACTAGTGTAGCTACCTTCGCTACGACGGGGATAACCTTCTGGGTAGCCTCGTCTGCCTGGACGGTCATGGCTGCGGTCTTCATGTACCTGGTGGGTACTAGGTTGATGAAGCTCGGTAAGGCCAGGGGCCACATATCGCCAGCCGACGGCCTAGCGGACTTCTACAGGAGTGAGCTACTGAGGGTGCTGGTAGCGGCTATTATGGCTCTCTTCGTTATAGCCTACATAGTGATCCAGGCCGTTGGGCTTGGACTCATCTTGGACATAGGTAGTAACGGCACTATACCGTACGCCTGGGGATCCCTAATCCTAATGGTCGTAACAACCGTCTACATGGCGTTGGGAGGGCTTAGAGCGGCCTACTGGACGGACGTCCTCCAGGGGGTCTGGATGTACGTAGGTATAGTCCTCGCGGGGGTGTTGATATTAGGTAGGCTAGCTCCGGGCGGGTTACCGGCGGTCTTCGACCAGCTGAGGACCCTTAAACCACCGCTACTCGTAATGAGGTGGGACCCCGTGATGATGCTCGGCACCATAATGATATACGGACCGGGCCTCATGCTACTACCACACCTCTGGATAAAGT
>JAJHQJ010000068.1 GCA_020833415.1 Desulfurococcaceae archaeon
ACCTCAAACATGCTCTTCGAGGACTTCGAAACGTTGGAATTCCTATTGAGGAGGTACGGCCTGGTAATTGTAGATGAAGCCTACTACGAGTTCTCCGGGTTTACGGTAGCTAGGGGTGTTCTAGAGTGGGAGAAGCTGGTGGTAGTACGGACATTCTCAAAGGCATTCTCACTTGCTGGTGCTAGAATAGGGTACGTAATAGCTAATCCAGAAGTAGTACGCGAGTTAGAAAATCTTGAAGCAGCTTTCTCGACACCCATAACATCGCTAGCTGCAGCCCTTGGGGCTCTGGAGGATCTAGATTACGTTAGGAAAGTGGTATCTGAAGTAGTCCTCCTAAGGGATGAGCTAAGGGAGTTACTTAAGTCTGAGGGTTTAAGGGTTCTAGATTCTAAAACAAACTTCCTCTTCATTAGGACCCCGGTTAGGGGACTTGAGGTAGCTAGGGAGCTTGCTAAGAGGGGTATCAGAGTCAGAGCTTACAGGGACCCTGATGTGGAGTACTTTATAAGGGTGAGCATAGCCTCTAGGGAGAGTAATAAGAGATTCTTTGAAGAGCTTAGGCGTGTGCTAGCACTTAACTCTAGGGTCGTTAACGCATAGACGGAGCCTCTCGAGGGCCTTACAGATCTGGTCTATTGGTACTATAGCCTTAGAGCCCCTCTCAGTAGATACTATCGCTACCTTATCCCGGATTACCACAGTAGCCTTCTCACACATAATCTACCTAGGCTTAGGCCTCCTCTTTCCAAGCCTCATGTCTATTAGGTACTGTATAGCAGCTGCTATACTTCCAGCTGACTCTATTAGGGGTCCCCACCTCTTTCTGAACTTAGATGGTACTAGCGGGCGTACCCTCTTCTTAGTCTTAACCGGGGTGTACCACTCCTCCATGCCGCGTAGACCGAAGGTTCCATCTATCATCTCTACGATCTCGTCTCTCTCTATTAACCGAACTAGAATCTTCCTAAGCCTATCCTCACCGACAATGCCACTCAGCTCTTTCCTAAGCTCCTTCCAAGACAGGGGTCTACCCCTCTTAGCTATTAACTCCTTAACTAGCTTCTCCAGTTCCTCGTCACTAGGTGCCCTATAAACCACGATGTCCTCGTCCTCATATACAACCGAGTTATCTACAGGCACACTCTCACCCCTATAATTAGTTGTAGTCGGGAGCTTATAAGCTTATAATCTCCTACCATCAGGTATCTTAAGATTATTCGGGAGAAGTTTAAGTTAAGTAGTTAGTAGCTTATAAACTTTACGCGGAAAACTACCTCGACCAGCTCCGGGGGCTTAACTAGCTGCCTCCATGCCGTAGGGGTACCGTTACAACTGAAAGCCCCATCCTAAAGAGCGGGGGAGGTCAGTTCATTAACTTAGGGTGAGCATTTTATAAGATCGAGTATACGGTACTTCGGCTGAGAGGATTGGTCAGACTCTATCTCGCTTCGAGAAACCCGGGTAAGGTCTCGGAGCTTAGGAAGCTGGGATCGTACTTCGGTATAGAGATAGTCCCCCTGGACCTACCGAAGGTTGAGGTTCAGTCGGAGAGTCTTGAGTATGTATCTCTGTTCTCGGCTGTAAATGCCTTCTTAACACTTAGGAAGCCTCTAATAGTTGAGGATTCGGGTCTCTACATAGAGGCTCTGAACTTCTTTCCTGGAGCGTACAGCAGCTTCGTATATAGGACCATAGGGATACGCGGCGTGCTTAAGCTACTCGAAGGTGTGGAGAATAGGCAGGCCTACTTTAAGTCGGTTATAGCACTAGCAGCACCTAACCTCCCGGAGGTTAAACTTTTCACAGGAGTGGTCTACGGGGTAATAGCAACTGAGCCTAGGGGTTCGAGAGGCTTCGGTTTCGACCCCATCTTCATACCGGAGGGGTCTGCAAAGACATTTGCTGAAATGGAGGAGGATGAGAAGAATAGGATCTCGCATAGGGGGAGAGCCTTTATGGAATTAGCTGGCTGGTTAGCAGATAACTGTTCTAAAGTAATGTGCTACAGCTGGACATAGTACGCGTTGCTAATCTCAAAGCTAAGGTGTGGGAGTCCCGGGAATTAGGCTTACATGCGTATAATCCGATGAGTGCGGACTGTACTAACTTAGCCTCTCCTGTGTAGAAGAAACCTTTTAAGCTCCCTAGGGAGTCCCCACACGAGGGAAGTCCTATGGCTCAGGTAGTAGGTCCCGTAAAGGGTCCTGTGACTGGCTTCTGTGTTAAGTGTAGGGCTAAGAGAGAGCTTAAGAACCCTGAGGAGGTAATACTGAAGAACGGTAGGAGGGCTATTAGGGGTACCTGTCCAGTTTGCGGCACTACGGTCTACGTCTTCATGGGCAGTAAGAAGCTAGGGTAGCTGGTATCCCATACGGGTAACCCCTAACAGATTTTTAACTCCGTTACACCCATATACCCTCCCCTGGGTTAACTTCACACCTCCTTAAGAGCTCTGCGGAACCAGATATTTCGGTACTGCGGACTATTTGTTGGTGGTAGTAGGTGTACAAGGTTAGGGATCTAGCGCTAGCTGGGAGAGGTAGGGACCTGATATCCTGGGCTGAGAGGAATATGCCTGTTCTAATGATGCTCAGGAAGGAGATGGCCGAGACCAAGCCATTGAAAGGTATTAGAGTAGCTGCAGTCCTACACGTAACTAAGGAAACGGCTGCTCTAGCAAGGACCCTACTCGCAGCAGGTGCTGAGGTGTGGCTCGCGGCTTCTAACCCCCTCTCAACTCAGGATGAGGTAGCAGCAGCCCTCGTGGAGGATGGGGTGCACGTCTACGCATGGAGAGGTGAGACTGAGGAGGAGTACTTCTGGTGTATCGAACAGGTAGCTAGGTCTAGGCCGGATATAGTGGTAGATGATGGTGGGGACCTCCACGTGTTTCTACACGAGAGGGTACCGGAGCTAGCTAGTGAGGTTATAGGAGGTACCGAGGAGACAACCACGGGAGTTATAAGGTTGAGGGCTTTGGAGAGGGCGGGGCTCCTGAAGTACCCTGTAATAGCTGTAAACGACTCTAAGACCAAGTACCTATTCGATAACAGGTACGGTACTGGTCAGTCAACTCTCGATGGCATAATGAGAGCTACAAACGTACTCATTGCTGGGAAGGTGGTAGTAGTTGCTGGGTATGGATGGGTAGGGAGAGGGATAGCTACCCGAGCTAGAGGTATGGGAGCTAGGGTAGTAGTCACCGAGGTCGATCCTGTGAAGGCCCTTGAGGCGGTCATGGACGGCTTCGAGGTCATGCCCATGGAGAGGGCGGTGAGGATCGGCGACATCTTCATAACAGCCACCGGAAATATAGACGTTATCAGGGCAGAGCATATGCTTACGATGAAGGATGGGGCGATACTTGCTAATGCAGGGCACTTCAACGTTGAGATAAGTGTTGAGGACTTGGAGAGGATCGCCGTATCTAAGAGGAAGGTCAGGGAGCACGTAACGGAGTACTTATTACCCAACGGGAGGAGGGTCTACCTCCTAGCTGAGGGTAGGTTGGTAAACCTAGCAGCTGCTGAGGGTCACCCCAGTGAGGTCATGGACCTCAGCTTCTCTAATCAGGCTCTAGCGATTAGGTATCTAGTTGAGAAGAGGGGTGGTCTGGAGAGGAAGGTCTACAGGCTACCTGACGAACTGGACACAGCTATTGCAAGGCTAAAGCTCCAGTCTATGGGGATCGAGATCGATAGTCTAACCGAGAAGCAGAGGAAATACCTGGAGTCCTGGCGTTAGACTACCGAGTACTCTACTAGG
>JAJHQJ010000081.1 GCA_020833415.1 Desulfurococcaceae archaeon
CCGAGTACTCTACTAGGTTCAACCCCTTAGAGCGGAGTTTTTCTGCGATATGCTCGGCTAGGGTACTATCCAGTGTGAGGACCCTTATAAAGCACTCAAGCTCCCTACACTCCACCTGCTTAAGCTCTGACCCCTCCCCGATGACTACCCTTACGGCTTCTACTAACTCCTCTCTACTTCTCAGAGAGACTCTGTAGATAGCTAGCACGCCGTTGAACATCGGTCTAATTACGATGGACTTAGTAGACTCATCTAGTGTTAGCTCGATTAGATTACCCGGCTCTATGCCCAGTAACTCTCTAACTACTTGGGGTATGGTTACCCTACCCTTCTCATCCACCTTAAGCATAAACCTAGCGTACCTCACCCTCAACCACCCTAGCGGTACTTTCACCGTTACTCAAATTCTTTACCTCTAAGCTAGCCAGCTCTATCTCAATGTGGTTAGCTACAGATAGCAGTATAGCTATTTCATAGGGGATCCTCACGTCAGCCTCCTCCATTATGTGCATGAGCTTAGCTGTGTAGCGTGGTGTAAGTAGCTCCGGTGCGATGGCTTTAATCACGTTCACCACCTCAGCACCTCTCTTAGTCGGTACTAGGCTCTGCCTGTACTTACTTATAACTACGTAGCCGTGTCTCCTATTGTTCTCTATAGCTTTAGCGTAGGTAGACGGCCTACCTATCCCCACCTCCCTCATCATTCTCACAGCATCGGCAACTGTCGGCAGGGGCTTTAGGGAACCGCGGTATACGCTAACAGACCTCGGCACAACCACCTCAGCACCAGTTGGTAAGCTGTAGGTACGTAGTGGGAGTACCTTGGTGAACCCATCCTCAACTACAGCTATTGGGAGCTTAACGATCTGCTCGAGATTCCCAACTCTGAAGGAGTAGCTCCTATACAGTACCTTGGAGGGGGCCATCTGACTAGCTATAAATCTCCTGAAGATCATTCTATAGGCACATACGTGTTTCTTAGTGAGCATAACACCAAGGTTCAGGGCCTCGGTCTCAATATCCTCGAGAGGTCTAGTAGGTCTTATAGCTTCGTGAGCCCCTCCCTCCTCCCAGTGTCTAGGTACTAGTAGGTGGGCTAACCCTACGGAACTTAGGTATGTCCTAGCTACTTCTATAGCGTAGCTCGATACCCTAGCTGATGGAGTCCTGTGGTAGGTTATGAACCCGGTTTCGTAGAGTTCCTGAAGTACCTTCATAACCTCCTCTGGAGGTAGTCTCAGCTCCCTAGAGAGCTCTTCCAGGGCGCTGTCAGTAGTGTACGGTGGTTTTGGGCTCACAGTTACTACCTCCTCAGATAGAGGAGTTATCGTAATTCCCTCCGAGAGAGTCTTAGCTAACTCCTCGACCCCCTCTCTACTTTTAACGTAGAATCTGAGGATTAGACCTTCGTAGGGTAATTCTACTCTAACTACGTACCCCCTATTAGTAATGTACTCCAAGTACCTCTCGAGTATCCAGGAAAGTACGGGAGTCTGAACCCTACCCCCACCGGCGTTAGCTGTTCTGAGGTACTCCTTGAGTACCCCACTTATACCGAATCCGATGAGTCTATCATCAACCCTTCTAAGTACCTGCTGCTTAACTAGCCTTAGGTCTACGCTACGCATACTTCGTAGGGCTGTAATAACTCCTGCACGGGTTATCTCCCTTATCTCAGCTCTCCTTACATCCTTTGCAAAGGGTTTTAAGGTTACGAGTAGGTCGTAGGCTATCTTCTCACCCTCCTCATCAGCATCGGTGGCTAGTATGACTATGGAGGCTTCCCTAGCTAACTTCCTCAGAACGCTCAACGTCTTTAGGCTATTATAGATTCTAGTAGAACTACATCTGGGGCAGCTCTCAACCTCGTCTGTAAACTGGTGACCACACTCCCTACAGCGCTTTAGGGTGGTGTACACCGGTTCTACAGTACCGTCTCTGTGTAGCCTCACTCCGTGTTCCCCGGTATCGACAGCTAAGTCGAAGACATGCCCCAGGCTTGGAACTACCGTAGCTACGTAGAACACCCCGTCAACGGGTATAACGGTTTCGTAGGCTACGGTATTACCTATGTACCTCCTGCCCCCGCCACCGAATATCCTAGCTATGGTCCTAGCCTTAGTAGGGGACTCGACCACTATTAGTGCCGGCACTATTCTGGAGACTGTACCCTCCCCACCGTATCCCACTACCTCTCTACTCTTGGAGGCCTCCTCAAGAGCTTCGACCAGCTTACCGGGGTTCAGCTCCTCGAACGAGGTCTCGAAGACGTTCTTAAGTCTCTTCAAGAAGATCTCGTAGAGATCGCGGTCCTCGTAGAGTAGAACCGAGACCCCCAGGGTCATGCGACCACCGAGAAGCCTACTAGTTCTACCGGACGCCTGTATATACGTGTATATATCCGGTATATCAACCACTATAGAGTTCCCGGACGGTTTGACCAGCACGTTACCTAGAACCAGCTTGCCGTCACCTAAAGCTGTCCGCACCTCACCTAGGACAAAGTCCCTTAGCTTAGCAGCGAACTCGAGTTGTGTTCTGAAGTAGTCGTTAGGTGGCTGCGCAAGACCCCTTAAGCACAGATCGACGAGCTTCAGCTTCGACGGGCTTAACCTAGCTAGGCTTTCGTAAGCCCTACTCAGCTCGGGGTCGGCTGTTCTAGTTCCGTACAGGGATCTGAAGGAGTAAAGTACGTTAGGAAGCTTACTTAGGAAGGCGTCTAGGGGTATCCTAAACTTGGGTATCCCTATGAATAGGGCCGACCTAATGAGCTTGGGCTCGTCGATCCCCCTAGTAAGTACTCCGTAGTACGTAGCTACGCCCAGCAGTACGTGCGCCAAGCCCTTCCGTAGCTTATCTAAGGCCCTCGTAGTATGAGCTACAG
>JAJHQJ010000044.1 GCA_020833415.1 Desulfurococcaceae archaeon
AGAACCGCGGCGTGGGCTTCGCTAAGTGCCCCGGCCTACCGAACAGCCCGGCACCTAGGAAGAGGCCTCTCCACACACTCTCGGTACTGGGGGTCGTCAGCGGGTCTAGGAGGTACGTCATAGGGTGTGCCGGAGGGGACTGGAGACCCCAGATACACCTACGCGTATTCGAGAACATCTTCGTCTACGGGATGGACCCGGCCACGGCCGTGGACGCACCTAGGTTCATATACGTAGAGCCCGTAGGAGCTAAGAGGGTTGTGGTCGAGGCTAGGCTGGGGACCCCAGAGGCCGAGGGGATTACCGTTGAGAGGGTGGACTACTACGGGCAGACCGGGCTGGTCCACGTAGGTGTGGAGGACACCTCTAGGAGGGTCGCACAGCTAGTAGCAGACCCGAGGAGTGAGGGGGTAGCGCTAGCCACCTAACCCCCACCACCCCCATCCCAGGGTCCTCAACCCCGTCTAGGAACCCCTCCGCACTACTCGCGGGTAGTACGGCGAGAAGGGTTTTCACAGGTAGCCGGGGGCGGCGGTACACGTTTCCCGGAATTGCGTACCCACCGGGAGGTAGAGGTGGGACCTACGGATTTAGCTTCTACGTTCTAAAAGACATTGAGATAGACCTTCTATGCCCACTACTGCTTCGGCATACCCCTAGGTCCGTACCTAAGGTAGTACTCCGGGTTCTCCTCAAAGGCCTTCTTACAGTGGTGGCTGCAGAAGTAGTACACCACACCCTTGTAGAGGGTTTTGTAGGGGGTTCTAGAGGTGTCTACATCCATTCCGCATACGGGGTCTACGGCCCTACCCAAGTAGGGTCCCCGGGTAGGTGTCTACCGAGACGAGATAATATACCTAGCTATACGTAGGTAAGCTCCCCGGATACTACCCTAGCACACCTCGTGAACCTGTGCTCGATGACCTTAGGTGGGACTACGTGTAGTACCCTAAAGCCCCTGAAGAGGAGCCAGTCCGAGAGTATCTTCCTGTGGCAACGGGCCGGTACCCTCTCGCGGCAGAGTAGTAGGGCTCTGTAGCTACGGCACAGCTCCTCGAGCCTCGCCAGGGCCTCCCTAGCTACCGGGGAGTGTAGTATGTAGGTAGCATAGGCCCTAAACCCCTCGGACCTGAAGCACCTACCTATACCCAGGTCCTCGACATCGACCCCGAACATCCTGTAGCCCCCGAGCTCCGGGATCCACGTGTAGCGGATACCCAGGGAGCTAAGTAGGGAGCTGAGGACCTCACCCGAGAACTCCGGTACCCTCCTACTGGTACACCACCTCCTAACATCCACGACGACCTCTATACCCAGGTTCCTCAGCAACTCTACGAAGTCCGCGGTACCTAGACCCCCGTACCCCAGGGTGTAGACCTCGACCCCCATAGCACCGGTAGAACTCCTCAGCGGACCTTAAGTACCGTAGTTGAGGACCTAAGCACCTGAGGAGGGCAGGGCCTAGCCTGGAGGGAAAAGGGGTTGGGCTTAGGTGAGGAGCTTCTCGAGCATTAGGTAGTATATGTAGACCATCCTCTCGAAGTCGTCTAGCGGTAGGTACTCGTCGGCTATGTGTGCAACGCCGAGTAGGCCGGGGCCGTAGGTTACCGTACTTATGCCTACCTCGGTGTAGTACCTCATGTCCAGACCCCCTAGGCATACCGTAGTCCTCGGCTCGCGGCCTAGGACCTCCCTAGCGGCCTCCTTAGCTACTCTCACGAGCTTCGAGCCGGGGTCTGTGAGGGCTGGGGGTAGCCTGTTCACCACCCTAACCTCTACCCTAACGTCGCCGGGTAGGTCTGAGGCAGCCCTCCTCACGAACTCGATGACCTCCCTCTCAACGTCCTCCAACCTCTCCTCCGGGGTTACCCTGCGGTCTATGGAGAACGAGTAGTACCCGGGTACTACGTTAACCTTAGCCCCACCCCTAACCTCACCGCCCAGCATGGCCGTGGGTCTAGCACCCCTCGGGTCGTCGTACTCGTAGGAGCTCCTCCTACCCTCGAGGTACGGTAGGTACTCCCTCATCAACCTATCGGCTACCCTAACCATGTACTCGAAGGCGTTGACACCCAGCCAGGGCGTGGAGCCGTGTGCCTGCCTACCGTAGACCTCCACGATAGCCCAGAGGGCCCCCTTATGCCCTATCCACACGGTACCCGAGCCGCTGGGCTCACCTATGATGGCGTAGTCAGGCCTTACCCTAAGCTCCTTAACTAGGTAGCCGGTCCCGGTCTCACCACCGATCTCCTCATCAGGTACCAGGGCTACCTCGATAGAGCCCCTGAACCCCCTCCCAGACTCTATGAAGGACTTAGCAGCGGCTAGGAAGGCGGCTATACCTCCCTTCATATCTGAGGAGCCCCTACCGTACAGCCTACCGCCCTCGACCACGGGGTCGAAGGGGTTCCTAGTCCACCCACTACCCGGTGGTACGACGTCGTAGTGGCCGTTGAATTGGACTACCGGCGAGCCCTCACCGTACCTACCTAGGACTACGTACCTGGGGTAGTTCGCGTAGTCGGGGTAGTACCTCCTAACGTAGTCCGCCGGGACCTCGAAGACCCTCACCGAGAACCCCAGGGACTCCAGGACCTCCTTAGAGTACCTAGCGAAGTCCCCGTACCTATCACCGGGTGGGTTTACCGTAGGTATGTAGACCATCTCCCTAAGTACCCTAACCCCCCACTCAACATTCCTCCTAGCTACGTCCAGCCCGGACACCCTAACCACCTTTGTAGGTGAGCTTAGAGACTACTAGGGTTATGGGTAGGTTGAACAGCAGGCCCCATATTATTGAGTGTATACCTAGGTAGTCCGGCCAGACGAAGCACGTTAGGATACCAACAACGAGCCCTGCGACTAACCCGGCCAGTACCCCCTCCTTAGTTATCCACCTCCAGATACTCCCCAGTACCCAGCCTGGGAACATCTGGGTTATACCTGTGTAGCCGACTAGTAGTAGGTATACTAGGTAGGCGGGTGCTGTATAGGCCAGTACAACGCTTATCAAGGTGAACACCACTATACCCAGCCTACTGACTAGGATCACCTCCCTCTCACTAGCCGTAGGCCTCAACCAGCCCTGGTATATGTTCCTCGAGAGTAGGCTGGCCTGTGTTAGTATTATACCGGCAGCTGTTGAGAGAGCTGCGGACATACCTGCAGCACCTATAAAGCCCAGTACTACCGGCCCGAAGGTATCCCTGGTTAGGGCTAGGAATGCGTGGTCAGCTACAGCTAGCTTCATACCCAGACCTAGGGCTACGAGCCCTGTAAGCGAGGCCCAGATGATACCGAGGACGTGGTACCAGGAGGTCATGACTATACTCCTCCTCAGTACCTTAGCGTCCCTAGCTGGGAACACCATCTGGGCTAGCTGAGGCCATACCCAGAAGCCGAGTCCACAGCCTACTGCAGCTGTTATAACCCACTGAACGGAGTTCCTACCAACAGCTGCCCAGAGGTATGCGTGCTGCGGCTTAACAGCCTCAACAGCCTTGAAGAGACCTGGGAGTCCGCCGAAGTGGTAGACTATTAGGGATATGCCGCCGCCGAGCATCCCGGCTAGCATTATACTACCTAGGAATACGTTGGTTACGGCTACGCTAACCATACCGCCGAGGAATACGTAGACCATGGTGAGGACGAAGGATAGTACAGCTACGTGTAGTGTTGGTAGAGCACCGTAGGTTGCTAGGTCGAGTACGTACTTCGTTGTGAGGATCTGTAGCTGACCGTAGGGGATGTTGAAGACTATACCAACTAAGGCTGTGAGTACCATTAGGAGCCTACTACCGTACCTCCACATGAAGAAGTCCGGCTGCGTTAGCAGGCCCCGCCCCCTAGCCACCTCCCAGATCCTCGGGGCGAAGAAGAAGGCAAGGGTGTAGGCTAGAGCACCGTAGATCCAGATGTAGAGTACCGGCGCCCCGAAGGCGTACGCCCACCCGGATGCACCTAGGAATGCGAAGCCGCTGTAGATAACCGCAGCCATGTTTAGGAAGGTCACTAAGAACCCCAGAGCCCTACCGGCGACCATGTAGGTATCCAGCCTCAGGACCTTAACCCTCAGCCTATAGGCTAGGACCCCTATTACGAACATTACTACGAGTACTGCTAGTATTATTGAGGAAGCTATGACAGCCTCCATCAGGGAGCCACCTCCAGTACGTAGTAGGCTACGCTAAGGACTACCGGGACTACGAAGACCCACAGCATTACCCAGAACCACAGTAGGGGTATCCCAAAGACGTGGACGTCGGGTCTATTCACGAGGGGTAGGACCGCCGAGAGCATGACCCAGATCAGGGCCACGATAGCCATGAACTTCCTCTCAATACTCCTCTTCCTCTCAGCAACCCCCATAGGCTACTACCTCAAGATATACACTACCCCGGGGGTTTATATGTCTACCCCTAGGGTGGGGGTTACCTGCGGCCACGCCCCGAGCCTTATATGCCGATGCCGAACACCCTTAGGTGGGGTTGGTGGTGTCGGTATTCGATAAGCTCGCAGGAAGTACTTCGAGGAGGCCGTGAAGGACCTTGCGAGGGCTAGGATGGCCCTCTCCTTTGAGGACTACCCTAGCTCCGCCTTCTACTCCCAGTAGGCTATTACAGAACTGACGGTAAGTTTAGGTATCTGTGAGTACCCGTGAACTTAGTATCGTAGAGTAACGCTTAAATACCTCTATACCTACATGGTTTCCCGGATGATCCGCTCTGCGGTGACTCTACGGACTCAGATGGGAGCCCCGTGGCGTTGGGCTCGACTGGGGCCCATGGGGTGTGGGTGAAGCTAGTGAACCCACACCGAGGCCCAGCCCCGCTAATGGGAATACAGGTACACACAGACACCACCGAGTACCGTTAGCGGGGAAACGCTGAGGTACCGGAGAGTACCCTACCTTCCTCATCCAGGAGTTCGACCCTAACCCTCTCCTTAGATATAAGGCTGTGGGTCCTCCCGGAGGCTAGCTCCACCTCAACTATATCGAAGCTATCCAGGGTTAGCCCCAGCTCCTCCGCGACCTCGGGTCTGAGGACGACTGTGGGCTCATCGCTCTCAGCACTGCTGTTGACTAGTACTACCGCGGTTACCGACCTACCTCCGTGTGAGACCCTGATCCTCACCCGGACGACCAACCACCACACCCGCAACCACGTACCTCCTCACGATCCTGTACCTACCGTACCTAAGCCTCCTACCCTGGACAACCCTCAGTCTACCGTCGAGTAGGAGCTTCAGGGTCCTCCCACCGATTACGTACCTAACCGTAGCTACACCACCCGCAGACTGTGTAGACTGCGCTCCGAACCTTAAAAACCGGGTTAACCCCTCCTAGGGAGGGTCCTGACGGTCCTCTCCAGCATCCTGAGGACCCTCTCAACCCCGTACTCCACGTACTTACCCGGTAGTACGGGGGTTATTGACGGCCTCCCCCTGACCCCGAGTAGGCTCTCAACGAAGGTTACGAAGCTCGAGACCATACCCCTCCCGTAGCCCCCTCCGAGTACTGCGACCACACCCCTGACCTCACCCCTGGTTACCAGGTCCCTGAGGTACGAGCCGAGGAGTGCGTAGGTTTCCTCAGTTACCTCGAGCTTGGTCAGCCTATCCTCTCTGTGGGCGTCGAAGCCTGCGAACACCAGGACTACGTCGGGCTCGAAGACTGCCCTGGCCCTCTCGACTACGTTATCCAGTACCCACGCGTAATGCCCGTCACCGGAGCCCGGGTACAGGGGTACGTTGATCTTAGTCCCCTCAGCACCGGGCCCGCCGACGTCCCCCACATCCCCCGTACCGGGGTAGAGCCACCTCTGGTGTATATCGACGTGGAGTGCCCTAGGCTCGCTCCACAGGATCTCCTGGGTCCCGTTACCGTGGTGTGCGTCGAAGTCTAAGATCATAACCCTGTAACCCAGGTCCGCCAGGGCCCTAGCGGCTACGGCTACGTAGTCGAAGATGCAGAAACCCAGGGTCGGGGCACCCATGGCGGGCCCCCTCCTACCCGCGTGGTGGCCTCCGGGTCTCGCCATGATGAACCAGAGCCCGCCGGCCTCGACGGTCCTCAGGGCGGCCTCCCTTGTGGTCGCGGCGAAGGAGGCGGCCACGTCGCACGTATGCTCGGTGACGTAGGTATCCGCGTCGACGTAGTGGAAGCCCTTGGAGCACTCACCCCTAATCCACTCAACGTACTCGGGGTCGTGGGCTAGCAGCACGGTCCCGTAGTCCGGGTCTAGGGCCCTCACGACCTCTACGTAGCTCCAGGCTGGGGAGGTCCTCAGGGCCTCGACCGAGTTCTCAACCCTCCACACACCCTCGGGGTGCCTATCCCCCGGGTCCCTGTGCAGTCTGTGCCTCTCGTCGTAGACCAGCCTAAGCAACTGGGACCACCCCTACCCCCCGACAGACCTAACAGCCTCCACGAACCTCCTAGCCCTCTCAGCATCTACCGGGTTACCGGCCCTCCCGTCCCTCCTGATGTAGGACCCGACTATGACCCCGTCGGAGTACCTCAGGAGCTCCCCAACGTTCTCCGGGGTAGCACCGCTCCCCACGATCACCGGGACCGGTGAGTACCTGCGTACGGTCCTGAGGAGCTCCAGCGGCGGTGGCTCGCCGGTCCTACCGCCGGTGACCACCAGGGCGTCCGCCCTACCCCTCTCGACGTAGTCCAGTACCAGCTCCCGGATAGCCTCCTCGGGGCTGAGGTGCT
>JAJHQJ010000045.1 GCA_020833415.1 Desulfurococcaceae archaeon
AGCTCCCTGCAGACCCTCGGAGAGCTTGCAGGTGCTGTGAAGAGTCTTCTGACGGTACTGGGGGTGCTAACCGTAGGTCCCGTCTCGGTGGGGTTCATAGTCGGTGCACTGATATCCCTACTTAGGAAGTGAGTACCTAGGTAGGTACGTGCTTTTAGCTCCCAGGTGGCTTCTCCCAGAGCTTAATACTCTACACACAGTAGCTACCCCGGTGGGGGCGTCGGTGGAGGAGAGGGTTATTAAGAAGATGGGTGAGCTTCTGAGAGCAGGTGCGGTGATGCTCGACCTAGCCTGCCCCATATGCAACGCACCGCTCTTCAAGCTTAAGTCAGGGGAGATCGTGTGTCCAACGCACGGCCCCGTCAGGGTGGTTAAGACGGATTCCGAAGCTATCGAGGTACTCTCGCAGTCCGTCCTAGATAGGTTGGAGGCTCTAGCGACATCTAGGATAGGCTCCCTGGTGGACTCCATAGATAGAGCCCCGTCAGTAGATGAGGAGGGTAGGCTTCTCGACGAGCTGGAGAGGTGGTTAGACGTCCTAGAGAGGGTTAGGAGGTTGAAGTCCCTCTCAGTAAGGAGTGAGAAGTAGTGCGGGGGGTGGGATTCGAACCCACGCAGGCCTACGCCAGCGGGTCTCCAACCAGTGCTGGAAGGTCTTGAGCCCGCCCCCTTTGGCCGAGCTCGGGCACCCCCGCCCAGGAGCTTACTGTTTGTTAGGGGTATTAAGCTCTAACCCCAGCACGACCAGACATCAAGTACTCCTCCCCAACTGAGGTTGGGATAAAGCTTCAGCTGTAGTGCGTACTTTATATATAGCTATGCCGATAGATATAGGGGGCCGTATGCCCGCTGCTATAGTCCTTATAAATACTGAGATAGGTAGTGAGTCAGAGGTCTTCAACTCCCTTAAGGCTGTTGAGGGGGTTAAGGAGGTTTTCGAGACTTACGGTATGTACGATATCGTAGTGATAATAGAGGCCCCTAGTCACGACGCTATCAGGGACATAATAATAAATAGGATAAGGAAGATCCCGCACGTAAAGAGTACTACTACTATGATAGTAGTTGAGCACTCGAGAGTAGGCTAGTCCCCACCTACGAGGACTTTTTTAATACCCTCGACCTGCTCCCGGCTTAGCTTACCTCTTAACTCCTCCCTACCCATCCTGTAGAGCCTTAGGTTAAGCTCTAGCTGCCTCCTAGGTAGTAGACTCGGTACTACGTCGTCAACCCCCTCTAGGAGCCCCGCGAGCTCCACAAGCTCCGCGAAGGCCCCGAACATGTGTACGTTAGCTGAGACAGGTACCCCCAGCTTAGTAGCCTCCCTAGATGAGCTTAGCAGTACGAGGTGGGGGGTTCTAGAGAGTATGTAGTTGACCAGCTCCCCCTCGTTAAGTCTAACTACCTGACCAGCAGGTCTTATCATCTTCTCGTTAACTAGGGCTACCCCACCCACCCTTAGGTAGTCCAGGTACCTAGTCGACTCTATCAGCTCCATCCCCAGCATAACGTGGGCACCTCCGATAGGTATTAGGGGGGCCTTAACCCTTCTACCAACCCTAACGTGTACTATGACACTACCACCCCTCTGACTCATACCGTGGGTTTCAGCTACTAGAGACCCGATACCGCGCCTCGCGAATACCTCAGCTATTAACCTGGAGAGGAATAGCTGTCCCTGACCTCCCACCCCGACTATCACTACGTTAAGCTCCTCCACCACGGTCCACCACCCCTAGAACCAGTACCTAGCTAACCTACCCTGATCTACGGGCTTAGAGGGCTTTATAGCCTTCACAGGGCATACGGGGACGCAGGCACCGCAGCCTACGCAGAGTTCGGGGTCTATGTAGGCCTTCTTATCCTCCCTATAGGTTATTGCAGGACACGCGAACCAGCTGTAGCATATAGCGCAACCTATACACCTAGCTAGGTCAACCTCGTAGGGGACTACCTCCTCACCAGCTTCACGCATATCCCTAAGAGCTACTAAGGCGCACTTCCTCCTAATCACTATGACTGCGGGTCTCCCCCTCTCCCTAACGTACCTGACAGCCGCTAGGAAGGTCTCCCTAACCTTAGCTATGTCGTAGGGGTCTACAACAGCTACGAACTCAACACCGATACCCCTAGCAACCTCCTCTGGAGCTACGTACCTACCGTTAATACGTGTTGTAGGGCTCGGCTGGTGTCCCGTCATGGCGGTAGTCCCGTTATCCAGAACTAGGACGATCTGAGGGTGGTTGTTGTAGACAGCGTTAACCAGGGCTGGGAGGCATGCGTGGAAGAACGTTGAGTCCCCCGCGGTCGATACGATGATGTGGTCCCTGAGTACGGTTGAGAAGCCGTTCGCCAGGCCTAAACTACCACCCATCTCCACTATGGTATCCTGAAGCCTGTAGGGTGGGTAGTGTATTAGGGAGTAGCAACCTATATCCCCAGCGATGACTGCGGGTATCCTCTCCTGGTTCAACACCCTCCTAAGTTCGAAAGCTAAGGGCCTGTAGGGGCATCCCGGGCATAGGACCGGTGGCCTAGCCGGGAGGTTGGGCCTACCCGATGTACTACTGGTAGGGGTAACTCCCCTGGGCTCCACACCCAGGGCCCTACTGAGTAGGTTGACAACCCTCTCGAGGGTTAGCTCGTAGTTCCTCTCCTCAAGGTTTCTACCAACAACCCTCACCGGTACACCCTCCCGCTGGAGTAGGGCCCTTACCTGGAGCTCGACAAAGGGCTCCAACTCCTCTACAACTACAACTAGGTCCACCCCATCGACAGCCTTGAGGACTAGCTCCTCCGGGATGGGGTAGACCGACGAGATCTTCAAGATCCTCACGCGGTCCTCAAGCCCCAGCCTAGCCAGGGCCTCTGAGACGTACGCGTGGGAGAGGCCTGGTGCTACTACCAGTACCCTCCCATCTCCGTAGAGCTTGTTGAAGCCTATGCTGTTAACCCTCCTAGATACCTCCCTCCACTTTCTGAGTACCTCTACCCTGGATACCCTAGCGTTACTGGGGACTAGTGAGTACCTAGGCTCGGGCCTGAAGGATCCGGAGACCTTGGGTCTAGGTATGGGTCCGAGAGCTACAGGTCCCCTCGTATGGCTTATCCTAGTAGTACTCCTCAGTATTACCGGGTGCTTGAACTCAGAGCTGAAGTCGAAGAGGAACTTCGTCAGCTCCTTAGCCTCACCCGGGTTCTCGGGTTCGAATACCGGTACGTAGGAGATAAGACCGTAGAGTCTGTTATCCTGCTCGTTCTGACTACTCCACATCGACGGGTCGTCCGCGCTAACCACTACGAAGCCCTCGTTTACACCAGTATAGGCACTACTCATGAGGGCGTCGGCAGCTACGTTAAGACCTACGTGCTTCATAGCTGTTAGAGCCCTAACACCGGAGAGAGCAGCTGCCCAGCAGAGTTCGAAGGCTACTTTCTCGTTAGTTGACCACTCAACGTATATACCTACCTCATCCGCAACCTCAGCTAGGGAACCTATGATCTCCGACGACGGAGTTCCTGGGTATGCAGCTGCAACCCCGATACCTGCCTCTAAAGCCCCCCTAGCTATAGCCTCGTTACCTAGTAGCAGGGCCTGACCTTCGGAAAGGCCTAGAGTCCTCCTAAGTGACAAAGCTAACCCCGGGTTATAGGGTTTGAGGGCATTTAAACCCCGGGAAGCCCTACTTGTAGAGTATAAGTATTACCTAAGGGCTCGAGGCCTGCATTTGAGCTTAGGCGATCTTAGAGAAGGTGGCGAGTACCGGAACCCTATGGTGGGAGTACCTTAGCTAGGAACTCCTTGTAGACCCCTATGGACCTAGTCTCACTTGGGTCTACCCCGAGGGACCTCCCGAGGATTACTGAAGCTAATCCAACTACCCAGGAGCCGTATAGTATGCTCTCTATGTAGCCACCCCTACTCACATCAACTACCTCGACTTCATGACCCAGCCTAGCTATGTACCTAGCCGCGAAGTCAGTTAGTTCGTTACTGCCGTACCTGAAGACTACGACCTTAAACACCCCGGAGGCCCCCTCCCACCCTACTATATCGTTATGACCCCACTCCGGTATTACCTCCACCTTACACACGACCTTCGCGTTCTCGTTGAACTCGTTCTTAGCTCTAAGAGCTAGCGGGTAGAGCTCCTCGGTAGCTACGAAGACGGGTATAGCCCCTCTTAGGAATGCCGCCAACCTCTCCGAGAGCTTGAGGACCCCCTCCAAATCCTCCAGTACTCTAAGTCCTTCAGAGAGCTCTAGCTCTAGGTCTAGTAGGTCCCTTAGTAGTACCGAGGCCCCTACTAGGAGGGAGGGGAAGGCTACCCTAGGTAGTAGCCCCGGCTCGACAGCTACGTAGGGTAGCCGCAGCTCCTTAGCTAACTCCAATAACCTACCTCCAGACGCGATAACGGCCACGCTGGACCCCCTCCTTAGTGCTTCCCTAGCAGCGTTGAGGGTCTCTAGGGTGTTCCCGGAGTAGCTTATAGCTACTGCAAGCCACCCCCTCCTCACGTACCTCGGTAGTCTGTAGCTCTTAACTACAGCTACAGGTAGCTCGGTGACCTCCTTAAGGTACTCGGCTAGTACGTCACCAACTATCCCCGAACCCCCCATACCTGTGAAAACTATACCATCGACAGACCCCAGTCTGGTGGGGTTAGAGGTCCTAGAGTTCCTGAGAGCTAGCTCCAGCTGCCTCCTCCAGTTAATGTACTCAACCAGTATATCACGCAAGCTACCTCCCGGGTATGAAGTCCCTTATGTAGACCCCCAGGAACTTCGTGAGGGGGTTACTCATAACAAGGGTATAGAGCTCCTTAAGGAACTCAAGGCTCTCCCTATCGTCGTGCTCAGATAGTAGGAAGTCCTCAATCCTCCTCAGAATGGCGTCTAAGGCCTCAAACAGTTCCTCATCCTCCGTACTCTCACGGAAGAAGAGCACTATACTGTAGATGTCCTCCAAAGCTGCTGTGTACCCGGAGCTCATAGTCCCGCCTAGAGTAAGCTATCTAGAGGACTTTTAAGTATGGTACACCCCTACCGAAGGTTGCCGACCGCAGTACGGTAGCGGACCTCAGGCGGCTACGCCATCGGGGTACTAAGCTTATTAGGCTCTCTGCCGAGGTCTTGGATAGGAGTAGGGTATGCCTAGGTATAAGACCGTAGAGCAGATCCGAGCTATAATGAGGAACATAGAGCAAGTTAGGAACATAGGTATAATAGCTCACGTAGATCACGGGAAGACTACCACCTCAGACCTACTGCTAGCAGCTGCCGGGATAATATCTATGAGGGTTGCTGGTGAGGCACTAGCACTGGACTACCTAGAGGTAGAGCAGAAGAGGGGTATAACCGTTAAGGCAGCTAACATAAGCCTCTACCACGAGTACGGTGGTAGGCCCTACGTGATCAACCTAATAGATACCCCCGGTCACGTAGACTTCAGCGGTAAGGTCACTAGGTCACTGAGGGTTCTCGACGGGGCCCTCGTTGTTGTGGATGCGGTTGAGGGGGTCATGACCCAGACCGAGACCGTACTGAGGCAGGCCCTGGAGGAGAGGGTCAGGCCCATACTCTTCATAAATAAGGTCGACAGGCTGATCAGGGAGCTTAAGTTCACCGCACAGGAGGTTCAGCAGAGGTTTGTTGAGATAATTAAGACCATGAACTCCCTGCTAGCTGAGTACGCAGAACCCGAGTTCAGGGATAAGTGGGTATTCGACCCAGCTAAGGGTACTGTTATCTTCGGTGCGGCTAGGGATAAGTGGGGTATAACAGTACCCATAGCCCAGAAGAAGGGTATAAAGTTCAGCGACATCGTCGGAGCTTACGAGAAGGGTAGGGAGGGTGTTGAGGAACTAGCTAAGCTAGCACCACTACACGAGGCTATCCTGGATACCGTAGTTAAGTTCGTCCCCAACCCGAGGGAGGCCCAGAGCTACAGGATACCGAAGATATGGAGAGGCGAAATAGATAGCGATATAGGTAAGGCCATGATGAGGGCCGATCCGAACGGTCCCCTAGTCTACTTCGTTAACGACATGAGGGTAGACCCCCACGCAGGTCTCGTAGCTACCGGGAGGGTCTTCTCAGGTACCCTAAGGGCTGGTGAGGAGGTATGGCTACTGATGGCTAGGACTAAGCAGAGGGTACTCCAGGTAAGCCTCTACATGGGTCCGATTAGGGAGGTTGTCGACGAGATTACAGCCGGGAACATAGCGGCCACCCTAGGGCTGGACCAGGCCAGGTCCGGGGAGACCGTGGTAACCCTAGGCTATAGGGACGTGGTAGCCCCATTCGAGAGGCTCAGGTACGTCTCCGAGCCGGTAGTAACCATGGCTATAGAGCCTAAGAAGACGGCCGACCTACCCAAGCTCGTCGAGGCCCTGAGGAAGCTCAGTATTGAGGATCCGAACATTGTGGTTAAGATAAACGAGGAGACCGGTGAGTACCTGATCTCCGGTATGGGCCCGCTACACCTAGAGATAGCCCTAACGTTCCTTAAAGAGAACTACGGTGTGGAGGTGGAGACCTCACCACCTATAGTTGTCTACAGGGAGACCTGCAGAGCTACCTCAGAGGTCCTCGAGGGTAAGTCACC
>JAJHQJ010000046.1 GCA_020833415.1 Desulfurococcaceae archaeon
TGGCGTTGGGCTCGACGGGGGCCCATGGGGTGTGGGTGAAGCTGGTGAACCCACACCGAGGCCCAGCCCCGCTAACGGGAATACAGGTACACACAGACACCACCAAGTACCGTTAGCGGGGAAACGCCTACACCAACAACTACGTACCCCCTACTTACTCAGGAGGTTCGGGTGTAGACCTCTATACCTAGGCTCTCGGCCAGTTCCCTAGCCTTACTGTCCACGTATGGTGAGACCATCACCAACCTTGGGGTAGCTCCGGTAACCTTCCTGTAGAGCTGTGAGATCCTCCAGAACTCGTAGACGTCCCCCCTAGATATACTGGACTTAACTTCGATCAGTATGTGCTCGCTATCCCTAATTACTACGTCTACCTCAACAACGCTGGGCGTGCCGTAGACCTCCCCGGATGTATCGTAGTAAACCCATCTCCCAACCTTGGCTACCCCCAGCACCCTCTCTACAACCCTCCTCATGCCCTCTCTGAAGGCCTCCTCAGACATCATCCCCCACCTAGCTCCGAGGGCATCCAGCCTCCTACCTAAGTCAGCATAGGCCTTGTTGAAGTCCTCCCTAAGTCTGTTGTGGTCCTCCCTCAATCTCCTCAGCTCCTCTTCGATAGCCTCGAACCTCCTGTACGCCTCCTCCCAACGCTTCTCGTTCTCCTCCCAACGCCTGCGGTTCTCCTCCCAGCGCTTCTCCTCGAGCTCCGCGAGCCTGTTGAAGTCCTCCCTAAGCCTCCTCAGCTCCTCGACCACGGTCAGCATGCCGATGGCCCCCGCGACCGCGTACCTGAACTCGGCGTCCTCCTCGAGAGCCCTCAGGAACCTCAGCCTCTCCTCCCTAGTTAGGGACTCGACCACGTAGCTCTCCACCTAGGAGCTACTTTACGCAGTAAATAACTCTGAGGGCGGCTTAACCTAGTTCCGCAATACCTGACCGGGTACCTAGTGTCAGCTAAAGTTAGATATCGACGCATGAGGTAAGGACCGCTACGGGTAGTCTAGCCGACCTTGCCTTAGGTTCACGGAATAAACACCTGCAGCCGAGTACAACCAGGCTAGGGGGCTTACAGCCCTCCTCCATCCCTATCCTAGAGGGTGATGCTCTCAGCTTTAGTGCCAACCCGGTTATCGATAGCGCACTAACGTCTAGCTAGCCCGGTTTTGCTGGACCCTCCTTACAAAGACCTTCGATGCTATACCTCTACTTAGCGATACTACAGCACCCCGGGCTCTAACTAGGACGTGGCCCCCGTTGTTTACCAGTACCTCAACAATGGAGCCTGGGAATATCCCCAGCTGCTCTAGCCTAGCTCTAAGCCCCCTACCGGTAGCTACCTCGATCACCTCAACGCTCTCCCCAACTCCGACCTCGCTCAGCGAGTCCATACCGAGTTTAGATACGTCTAAAGCTATTTAAGCCCTTCACCTACCCGGAGTTTGCTGACCCTACCCCGAGGGGCTGGGCTTTCGGTTGCGACCCTAGTGTTCCCTGAGGAGGCGGCCGTAGCTTAGCCTATCCCTAATACCCAGGGTTCTGAGGGCTAGCCACATAGATGCTGTATTACTCGAGACCACGGGGAGCTGGAGCTCGGACTCGAGTAGTTCGATCACCTCGATAGTCCTGAAGTTAGTGCAGCTTATGAAGACGCCGTCCGCGGACCGGCCCGCCTCTCTAGCTACCTCCTTAGCTAGTCTGTAGGCTACCCAGGGGGGCTGCCTACCTATATCGGTATTCCTCACGATACCCAGGCCCCTGATCCTAACGACGGTGAACCCGCTCCTCTCGAGGAACGACCTCTCCCTAGAGTTAATCTCGTCTATGTACGGTGTAGCCACGGCTACCCTTCTAATACCCAGGGCCCTGAGCGCCTCAACAACCGCCTGGGCGGTAGTTATAGCCTCCACACCAGCCCTCTCCCTAATCTCCCTCCGCAACCTCTCCTCCCACTCAACCCCCTCGAGTAGGGAGCCTGAGGTACAGCCGTAGACGATCACGTTGACCTCGGCGGTGGTGAGCTCCTCAGCAGCCCTAACAACCTCCGAGGCCATGAGCCTGAGGGCCTCCGGGGTGACCTCACTCAGCCTAACCCTCGACGTGTGTACGCTGACCCCCTCAGGGGCCATCCTCCAGAACTCCGGCTCCATAGTGGTATTCGAGGAGGGGACGATGAGCCCGATCCTCGCACGCCAACCGTACACGGTCCCACCAAGCTAAGGTTGGTGAGCGAGAATCTTATTATTGCCTCGACTTAGCCGCGCGGAATGACCTCCCAAAGGGATCCTGCGGGCGTCTGTATAGCCTATATCGTAGCCCTTGCTGTGGCCCGTCTAATACCAGAGGTTCCAGCAACTTACCCCGGATTAAAAACTCCTGAGGGTGAGACGCACGGTTGAGCTGAGTAGAGAGGTTATTATAGTCCATCGTCATATGTACAGCACCGGCAGCCTACCTGATCGTCGTCAGACGGTAACCGCCCGGCCACCACAGGCCTCTCCCCGAAAACTCATCATCCACGCAGCACTCTACCTCCGGGCTTATCTACTTTAAGCGGTACTCCAGGAGGTCTAGCACCCGGAGACCCTGCGCCAGTAGCTGAGGGCCCTATCTATAAGCTCCGAGTAGTTACCTAGGTACTTAGCCGGGTCCAGGGCTTCCCTAACCTCATCGGGGCTTAGGTACTTGGATAGCACCTCGTGCTTCAGTACCTCATCCTCTAGGCTGGTACCCGGCCCCATGGACCTGGTTACCTGCATGAGTAGCCTGTGGGCCTCGTGGCGCGGTAGCCCCCTCTGGACTAGTCTGACTACTAGGGACTCAGCCATGATCGCCCCCCTCGTTAGCTCCAGGTTCCTCCTCATAGCCTCCTTATCGATGTAGAGTACTCTGAGTAGCCTGGCCATGTCCTCCAGCATCTGGTCGACGACTAGGAATGCGTGGGGTATGAGGACCCTCTCGCTACTACTGTTGGTTAGGTCCCTCTCGTGCATTAGGGGTATGTTCTCCAGGGCCGCTACAGCGAAGGACCTGGCCAGCTTAGCTAGGCCGGAGATCCTCTCAGCTATTACGGGGTTCCGCTTATGCGGCATAGCGCTACTCCCCACCCTAGGCTCCGACTCGTACATCTCACCTATCTCACTCCTAGACAGCTCCCTAACCTCCAGAGCGAAGCGGTCTAGCTGTGAGGCCAGTATAGCTAGTGCGAGGACTACCTCGGCGAACCCGTCCCTAGGTGCTACCTGGGTAGTTATTGCGTGAGGCTCCAAACCCAGGTACCTGGAGGCGGTTTCCTCGACTACCAGCCCCCTACCCAGCCACCCGGCCATCGTACCCACGGCGCCCGATACCTTAGACCTAACCACCCTCTTCTCAAGCTCACATAGCCTCTCGAAGCTCCTCGATAGCTCGTAGACGTAGTTAGCGAACTTAAACCCCGCTGTAATAGGTAGGGCGTGCTGACCGTGCGTACGGCCGACCATGAGTACGTCCCTGTACTCCACGGCCAGCTCCGACAGTCTATCGATAACGGACCTCAGCTTCCTCCTGATAATAGCTAGCGCGTCCCTTATGGTCAGAGCCCAGGCCGTGTCGACTACGTCGTAGCTCGTAGCACCGAGGTGTACGTAGCGACCGCACTCACCGCACCTCTCCCCCAGTATGAACGCCAGGGACGCTATATCGTGACCGGTAACGGCCTCCATGGAGTACACGTCCGAGGGTCTCACACCCTCCAGGCAGGTGTCCAGAGCCCTCGAGCAACCCTCGGGGGCTAGGCGCGCCGCCTCGAGACCCACCATGATGGCCTTCTCGACCTGGAGGTACCTCCTAACGAGCTCCTCCAGGGAGAACAGCCTCCTCATCTCCTCAGAGCCGTACCTCCAGTCGAAGGGGCATACGGGGCTCGCGGAGCTCAAGACCCCACCTTAGGTTACGTGTGTAGTTAAGGTAATATACCCGAGAGCCTCCGCACGCCCCGGGTACCTACCCTCACCACACAGGGACCTCTATACCATCCACACAGAACTCGAGACCCCTGTGACATCACGGGTAGCTATCGAGCCCAACACCGTGGACGGTACCGGGCTGTGGTACTACCACCGGCCATCACCCCTCCTGTAGACCCTGTAGAGGTGTATGAGGTAGGTCAGCAACCCGCAGACCAGGACCGTGTCCCAGAGAAACCCGAGAGTAGCTACGTAGCCTACGTAGAGAGGGTTGCTCTGGAGAGGTAGGAGGGGCCTTATATCGCTGTAGATCGGTGAGTCCATAGCTATGTGGAGAGCCCAGCCGACTACACCACCTAGCACGGAGTCTGTAGCGGTAGGCTCCTCCTCAGCTAGGCGGAGTCTCCTGAAGAGGGGGTGGACTAGGCTCCTGAGAGCGTAGGTAGCGTAGCCCACGGCTACTCCGAAGACTGCGGATGCTAGGAAGGTGTGTAGGTAGCCGTGTAGGGGGTAGCCTCTGAGAACCCCGAGGAGTACTAGTAGGGGCTCTACATCAACTACTACCGTAGAGATAATGAGGGCAGGCCAGTAGAGGTGCTTCCTGAGTAGGAAGCCGGCTAGTAGACCGGCCGCCAGGTGGTAGGTAGTGAGGGGCGTGGGTACCCCACACTACCTAGTGTAGTGCTATATTTGTAAACCGGTTGGAGTGGTCGGTGGACGCGTTGGTACTGGACCCCGTTGAGAGCAGGATCGTCGAGCTCTCCAGGTCCTTGAGTGACTACGTTACCAGGGTTAGGAGGGATATACACTCCTACCCCGAGCTAAGGTACGAGGAGTTTAGGACCGCCCAGCTGATTGAGGAGGAGCTTAGGTCGATCGGTGTGGAGACCCGTAGGGTCGCCGGTACGGGGGTCGTGGGGCTGATTAGGGGTAGGGGGAGTAGGGTGGTGGCCCTAAGGGCGGACATGGACGCCCTACCCATCCAGGAGGAGAACGACGTCCCCTACAGGTCTAGGGTCCCAGGTAAGATGCACGCCTGCGGTCACGATGCTCACGTAGCTATGCTACTAGGAGCTACTAGGGTCCTGAGCGAGGTTCGGGAGGAGCTCAGGGGTAGTATTAAGCTGATCTTCCAGCCAGCTGAGGAGGGGGGTGCCGGGGCTAAGAGGATCGTAGAGGAGGGTGAGTTAGAGGGGGTCGGCGCCATCTTCGGTCTCCACGTATGGTCTGAGCTACCGGCGGGGGTTATAGCTACCAGGGGTGGACCTATGAACGCCTCCTCGACCTCCTTCGTCATAAGGATCAAGGGCTTGGGGGGTCACGCGGCCCACCCTGAGCTAACTAGGGACCCGACGGTGCCGGCTGTAGACATATACAACGCTATCCAGAAGGTGGTCGCCAGAGCTGTAGACCCGTTCACACCCGTAGTCATATCGACACCCAGGTTCGAGGCTAGTAAAGCCAGTAACGTAATACCGGACGTAGTTGAGATCTACGGTACACTGAGGGTCTTCGACCTAACCCTGAGGGACAGGATCCTGGCTAGGCTCGAGTCCATAGTTAAGCACTACTCAGCAGCCTGGGACTGCGAGGGTAGCCTAGAGGTTACCGGGATACCGTACCCACCGGTAGTTAACAACCCGGAGCTAGCCAGCTTCGCCCTAGCGGTAGCTAGCGAGCTGGGGCCTACCGCGGAGGCCCCCATGAGTATGGGGGCCGAGGACTTCTCCTTCTACCTACAGAAGGTCCCGGGAGCCTTCATAATACTCGGTATCAGGAACGAGGCTAAGGGGATAGTATACCCACACCACCACCCCAAGTTCGACGTAGATGAGGATGTCCTGTGGAAGGGTACAGCCCTGCACTCGCTACTAGCCTACAGGTACCTGAAGGTCTACGGCTGAGGCTGACCCCCTATCTGCCCCGAAGGGCGAGGGTCCCCTATTTGGGCCACGTCTGTAAGGTGGGGTCAGAGCTCCGGTGGACCGCACCAATATAGGTGGGTCAGGGGGCTATGGGTACTGTGCGTACGAAGCTGATACCGCAGAACTCGTAGGTGAGCTTAGCGGAGGCACCGTTAGTATGTGGTAACTCTACATCCAACTCCACTACCCGACCGGGACCTACGTCACCTAGGGTAACCCTATGGACAGTGCTACCCCCTCTCTGAATCCTTAGCTCAGCGCCCCTAACTGCGTAGCTACTCGGGTTGACTACTGCTAGCCTAACCCTACCCCCCTCCACCCTCCTAGCTTCGAGTAGTAGCTCTGGGGGTCTACCGCTGAAGCTGTTGACTGCTACCACGTAGATACTCAGGGATCCGCGGACGGTGAGTCTACTACTCTGGGTCAGGTGGTTTAACTCGAAGACCCGATTCGCCTCAGCCCTCTCAGAGCCTAGTAGGACCTCACCCCTACCACTACCGACTAGCCCTACTACGTGGAAGTCCCCCCAACCTAGGTCGACGGAGCTCTCGGAGGCTACCCTGGACAGACCTGCGTAGACCCTAACCCTGGATCTAAAGTCCTCGGGGTACACCCCGGCGATACCTACAGCCTCTACGTAGGTCTCGTAAGCGTGGCAGCCTACGTACAAATCCACGTAGGTAATATTAGAGAGTACGGGGGTTACGTCAGCTACGTAGA
>JAJHQJ010000047.1 GCA_020833415.1 Desulfurococcaceae archaeon
GGTTTGGAGAGGTGTGACGTAGAGCTCAGGCAGACTCTATCCGTACTTGAGTCCCTAGTCAGTAGGGTCCGCACCCTCTAGGGACGGCTACTGAGATTTAATACCTGGATCAGCTATCTCTGGGTATTCAGATGAGTGAGGCTACTAGAAGACTTAGGCAGGAGCTCTACTCCCTACTCGATAGGGTGGTCGAGGTAAGGCTTAGTGATGGGACTAGGTATGAGGGTAGGCTAAAGGGTATAGACGTAGACGGTCTTACACTACACATAGTCCTGGAGAGCGCTAGGGACTCTAACGGTAGGGAGTTCCCGAAGGTGTTCATAAGCGGTAGTAGGCTCTCCGAGATAATGCTTAAGGAGGTGGCCGTGTTCAACGCTAAGGAGTTCGCGGCCTACGCTATAGAGAGGCTTAAGGTTAGGGCGGATGCGGTGAAGGTCGATGAGGTACTTAACGTAGTCAGGTTCCTCGATAGGTACGTAGTTAGTGAGAAGGGTGTTGAGGGTTCCGGACCGTTTGCTGAGAAACTCTACAGTGTGTGGCAGGAGTACATGGAGTCGAAGTCCAAGGCGAGGACGTAACCGAGTTGGAGTTCGAGGTAAGGGATAAGGACCTAGCGGGTAGGGTAGGTAGGCTTAAGCTTAGGTCAGGTACTCTAGAGACCCCCGCCTTCTTCCCCGTCGTCCACCCGTTTAAGCAGGATGAGGACCTACCACTGACCAGGGTACGTGAGCTAGGCTTCGGGCAGGTCATAACCAACGCCTACATAATCATGAGGACCCTGGGAGGTAGGCCGGCTAGGGTTGGGGAACTCCTAGGTTTTGACGGTATCGTGATGACCGACTCCGGTGCCTACCAGCTACTGGTCTACGGCTTGGAGAGAATTCAGATAGACCCTATAGAGCTGGCTAGCTACGAGGAGGTCCTCGAACCGGACATAGCTGTCATAGTGGACATACCTACACCCGATACTGCAACTAGGGAGGAGGCTGAGTTCAGTGCCTCGGAGACCCTTAGGAGAGCCTACCTAACTCTGGATATAGTTAGGAGGAGTTCAGGTAGAATCGCCTGGGTACTACCGGTCCAGGGGGGTGTACACCTCGACGTACTTAGGTCGAGTGCTGAGAGGTCTAGGGAGCTCTTAGACTACTACGCTATCTACGCTGTAGGTAGCCCAGTTAAGGCGTTGGAGAAGTACGAGCTCTGGAGGGTTGTCGACATGGTTTTTACAGTTAGGTCTACGGTACCCCTGGATAAGCCCCTCCACCTATTTGGTGGGGGGCACCCACTCATAATCCCCATAGCCGTAGCCCTGGGGGTAGACTTCTTCGACTCAGCCTCCTACGTACTCTATGCTAGAGACGGGCGCTACATGACCCCCTACGGTACCCTCAGACTCGAACAGATGAGCTACTTCCCCTGCGACTGCCCGGTCTGCAGGAGGTACGAACCCGCCGACCTCCTCGAGATGCCTAGGTCTGAGAGGGTTAGGCTCCTAGCGGAGCACAACCTCAGTACCATAGGTAGAACCGTTAGGGAGGTTAAGGAGGCTATTAGGGAGGGGAGGCTCTGGGAACTGCTGGAGAGGTTCTCCAGGTACCACCCCTCAGCTAGGGAGGCATTCACAAGGCTACTTAAGTACGTTAGGTGGGTCGAGAGGTTGGACAGTAGGTTTAAGGGGGCTACTAGGGGGCTCTTCCTAGTTGAGTACACCTCCTACTGGAGGCCGGAGCTCGTTAGGCACAGGAACTTCCTACGTAGGTACGTGGAGGATAGACTCTCCAGGAGGCTCTACGGGAATCTCCTACTAGTCCCCGGGGACCCTAAGGATAAGCCCTTCGCCGAGTCCAGGGTGGTTAGGGCTGCCCTAGAGGTACTCAGAGCTAGGGGTAAGGACCTACGTACGTACCTAAAGCTAGCCTACACCCCATACTTCGACCTAGTCCCACTAGAGGTCTCCTACACCTACCCCTACTCCCAGTACGAGACCTCGAGATCCCTCAGTAGGTGGCTAGTCGATAGGATGGTTAGGAGGGTAGCTGAGGTGGTGTCCAGGTTCGGAGGTCGTGTAGTTGTAGTAACCTACAGGAGGTATAGGTGGTCGAGTAGGGACTTCCTAGAGGGGGGTTTATGTAAACTAGTTGACTGCGGGAGGGTTGAATTCCTGGAAATCCAGGATTACAACTGAAAGCCTCATCCTTTAGGGTGGGGATGGGGAAAGCTTATAAGCTCCGTGTTGGTGTTCTCTTGGTTGCCCCTAAGCCCTCCGAGGATGCGGGATAGGCAACCGCGTAGAGCCCTAGGTAAGATGGGGGGATCTCTGACCACCCCGACTGCCCCGCAGATGACAGATGTAGTCCCGAATAGATGCGGGGAACCGAACCGCCCTAGGGGAACCCACGCCCTTCAGGGCGGGGAGGAGGTCAGCCCGGGACTACCTGAGTCCCCCTAACCCCCTTAACTACCTCGTAACCCTCGTAGAGGTGTCCTATAGCTGCTCTAAGTCCTCCGTGCTTTATGAACCTTATGCAGGCCAGTACCTTAGGTCCCATCGAGCCCGGTGGGAAGTGCCCCTCGCTGTAGTACCTCTCTAACTCCGATACCGTAACCCTCCCCAACCTCCTACTACCCTCCCTACTGAAGTTTAGGTAGGCCCCATCTACGTCCGTTAGTATGATGAAGTGCCCGGCCCCTAGGGCTGTTGCGAGGACCTCACCAGCTAGGTCCTTATCTATAACCGCCTCAGCTCCCTCGAGCCTACCCCCAGCCCTCTCCACAACCGGTATACCGCCACCACCCGAGGCTATGACGATCCACCCCTCCCTTAGTAGAGCCTTGATGGCCTCGACCTCGACGTTCCTGTAGGGGTCTGGCGATGGGACTACCCTCCTCCACCCACCCCTCGGGTCCCTCTTGAATGTCCAGCCCCTCTCCCGGGATAGCCTCCTAACCTCCTCCTCATCCGTGTACCAGCTACCTACGAACTTCGTCGGGTTAGCCCAGGCCGGGTCGTCCTCCCTAACAGCTACCCTATTGACTAGGGCTACAGCCCCCCTAACCCTATCGTAGACCCCCTCCTCGATCAGGGTGTTGTGTATTGCCTGGACCAGTAGGTAGCCTAACCACCCCTGGGTCATGGCCCCAGCTATGTCGAGGGTCTGTGGCGGTACCCTCTCCTTAAGAGCCTCCATCCACTCACTGATTATACCGACCTGAGGACCGTTACCGTGGGTTACAGCAACCCTGTAGCCCTCCTTAACGATCCTAACTATTGTCCTAGCTGCTACGTAGGCATTCCTCCAGTAGTCCTCCGGGGTACCCCTATCCCCCCTACTCTGGAACGCGTTCCCACCTAGAGCTATGAGGACAAGTCTCTCATCTCTAAGCAACATACCACCGACCTTATGCCATACAACTAGGGCTAAAAAGTTTTTAATACGTCCAGGAAAACTTAAGTGAGTACCTGTAGTAGTCTACGCTACGGTATGCCGCACGTCCGGGAGTTATATGGGTAAGACCCTCCAGGGGTTGGGGAGTGGTGTAGGTGTACGTAGTTAGGGAGGCTACTGATGAGGAGGTTGAGGTACTGAGGGCTCTAGCTGACTACCAGTTTGGTCTAGGTGTAGGTGCTGCAGTAATCCCGGCTAGACCCCTCCTAAGGGTTTCGAGGAGAACTGGTAGGGTTAGGGCTGTGATAGACCCGGTGGAGGGGGTTGTCTTCACCGTTAGGGCCTCTACCTACACCCTGGTACCTACGGTTCTAGGTGCTACGAGGCTCCACAGGGCCCTACCCTTCCCGAGGCTTAGGTGCGTCGTGGTTAATGAGGTAGCTGATGAGGTGGTGGCCCGCAGGTCTACGGTATTCTCTAGACACGTACTCCTGATCGACGAGTCCCTGAGGCCGGGTGATGAGGTCCTGGTGGTCGACGAGTCCGATAGACTCCTCTGCGTAGGTACCCTCAGGCTCTCCCCGGCTGAGGTAATGGAGTTTATTAGAGGTGCGGCTATTAGAGTTAGGGCGTGCGTAGTTGGTTAGGGGTATAAGGGTATCGGTATCCGGGGAGGGGGCTAAGCTACTTAGGTCTAGGGGTAGTTGGACCCTGGTGACGGGTTTCCCAGGCTTCGGGTACGTAGGTACCATAGCTGTTAGGTACCTGGTGAGGAAGCTCAACGCCGTTAAGGTCGGGAACGTGTTCACTAGGTACATGCCCGACTTCACGGCACTAGACGACTACGGTATGGTAACACCCTTCGAGATCTTCGTACACACCGATAGCGGCACCATATACCTACTCAACAACGTAATACCCTACACCCCGGAGAGGCAGAGCTTCGTTGAGGCCGTAGTGGACTGGTTCACCTCGGTGGGGGGGTCCAGAGCCATACTGATAGGGGGCCTCAACTCTAGGTTTAGGGTTGGTAGTGAGGAGCTCTCCTGGCTATGTCTGAACAACTGCGGGTGGAGTCTTGAGGAGCCCCAGCTACCTAAGGGCCTCTACATAGTCGGGCCACTGGCCCTACTAACCATGGTACTGGACTCCAGGAGGATCCCGACACTAATAATACTCCCGTATACGGACCCGGGTAAGTACGACCCCAGGGCTGCCTCAGTAGCTGTGGATAGGGTTAGTAGGCTACTGGGGCTTAGGGTAGACGTAACTGAGCTGCTGGAGCACTCTAAGCTGATAGAGGAGGCTGAGGAGAAGCTTAAGGAGGCTATAAAGGAGTCTGAGAGTAAGGTTAGGATGCATATCTAGCTGGGAACTTATAAGCCACTACTACGTCTATAACTCGGTTATAGCTTGCTACCCTACGAACTAGTGAGTAGGTACGTAGCCCCTAGGTTAAGGGCTTTAGTAGCCGTTAGACTAGTTAGGGACTACGGTGTTAGCCAGGTCAGGATATCGAGGCTACTGGGGGTTACTCAACCGATGGTCAGTAAGTACCTTACCGAGGATACCGGTAGGGTAATGGAGGAGCTGAGGGGTATGGGGCTGGACGTGGGTGAGGTTGAGAACGTAGTCTCCATACTCTCTGAGGTAGCCTCTAGGGGTAGTACTGAGGACTACACCAGGATCTTTACAGCATACCTAAATAGCCTACTATCTAGGGGGACTCTCTGCAGATTCCACAGGTCTGTCTACCCGGGGCTAGGCCCGGAGTGCTCCGTATGTAGGACCCTCCTGAGGGCCTACCCCGATACCTACGTTGAGGAGGTCTCCGAGGCCTTTAGGGTACTCTCCGAGGACCCCCTAGCCTACAGGCTGATACCTGAGGTGGGGTCGAACATAGTCTCCTGCAGACCTGGCGCCCGCAGTACCCTGGAGGTGGTCGGGTTCTCGGGTAGGGTTGTCAGGGTTGGTGAGAGGGTTGTAGCCGTGGGTGAGCCTACCTACGGTGGCAGCCGCCACCTAGCCTCGGTACTACTGGTCGCTAGGAGGTTCAGGAGTGATCTCAGGGGGGCTGTAGCGATTAGGTACTTCCGGGAGTGTGTTGAGGTACTGAGGGGGGCTGGTCTGAGGGTAGTGGTTACAGGACCCCACGGTAGTCGGGATGAGGTTGTCGAAGGTATAGCTAGGCAGCTGGAGGCTAGCCCCGAGTCCCGGGTCGTGGACGCCGTAGCTGATGTAGGTGGTAGCGGTATCGAGCCCGTGATATACGTATTCGGTTCAACAGCCCTGGAGGCTGTTAGGAGGGCCCTACTCTGCGCTAGGGTTACCTAGGGTACTCCTCCTCGTAGACCTCCCCCTCTACGTCTACCTCGTCCCAGGCCCTGGGGCAGCCCTTACCGTACCTGTACACCGGCTTCTCGAGTCTGGTTAGGAGAGCTACCCTCGAGGGTTTGGAGCTGGATACCAGTCTGTAGCCGGTCTCCTCAGCTAACCTCCTAGCGAAGTCCATGACCTCCTCGTAAGTCGGCATATTAGACCTCGATAGCCTACCTACCGAGGCACCTACGTGCATGTAGGCCTTGGGCTCTACGTACGTTGGGTTGGCCACCTCGATCAGCTTAGCGAAGCCCCTCACATCCTCGTCACGCATGTTGAACCCCTTCACCAGGGTTATCCTGAGCACAGTCCTCGTACTTAGTGAGGGAAGTAGCTCGAGGGTCTTGAGTGTAAGCCTCCAGAGGCCCGCCCCCAGGGGTCTGCTGAAGTACCTGTACATCTCCTCGTTCCAGGTCTCCAGGGATACGTAGAGCTGCGTGGGCTCCTCCTCTAGGTTCGCTATCACGTCCGGTCTAACCCCCCTGGTGACTAGGAACGTCGTGAGGCCCCTCCTGTGGAATACCTGGATCAGCTCGCCGAGCCTGGGGTAGAGGGTCGCCTCACCGGTTAGGGATATGGCTACGTGCTTAGGGTCTACAGCCTCCCTGTACATCTCCCTACTGGCCCTCTTAGCGTATCCGCTGACAGTCCTCCTGTGCTCAGCTATAGCCAGCTCGGCGAGGACCTCGGGGTCCTCGACGTACGGTAGCTT
>JAJHQJ010000048.1 GCA_020833415.1 Desulfurococcaceae archaeon
CCTAAAGGGCGAGGCTTTCAGTTGTAAAAACTCCTTACCGTTTTTAATAGTTTAGGCAGTACTCTGTCTTGGTGGTGGCGTGTTCAGGTTAGTCTACGGTAATGGAAGTAGGTTTAAGAAGATCTTCGCCGGGCTTGTGAAGCCTTTAGATAATGTACCGATTGGGGTTACGTCCAACGGTATGGAGATGAGGGCCCTCACCCCGGATAAGAACATGATGATTGAGGTAGTAATACCTTCATCAAGCTTTGAGGTAGTAGAGGTGGCCGAGAACACGGTACTAGCTCTTTCGAGGGATAGCTTCCTGCGAGCTATCAGAAGGGCTTCGAAGCAGGATAGTATAACGCTTAGCTACGAGAAGGCCTCGAGGTACGTTAAGCTCCTGCTCTCAAACATTAAGACGGGCGTTGAGAGAGAGTTCAATATAGAGGTGAGCGAGGCTATAGAGAGCCTAGTAGAACCTCTGAGTATAGACCTACCAGTTAAGTTTCAGATAGCTACTGACGACCTTAAGAAGCTCATAAGGGATGTTAAGATAGTTGGTGACGAACTGGAGGTAACCTTTAGAGAGAATAGCATAGAGGTATCCTCATCATCTGAGGGGAAGTCGTATAGAACTACGCTAAGGCTAGATAGACCCCTATACCAGTTAGAGTCTAAGGAGGTTCTTGTGAGTAGTAAGTACGATGTGGATTACCTAAAGACTGTGGCTAGCGCTATAACGGTAGCTGACCTTGTTAGTGTGGAGTTCGGATCCGGACTACCGATGAAAATCTACGCCCCCCTCGAGGACGGATCTAGGATCACCATTTGGATAGCACCGAGAGTATAGCCTTTAGAACGCGTAGCTAAGGTAGTGGTACTGTGGTTAGACTCCATAGGCAGTCGTATACCCGTTGAAGTAGGTGTGGAGCGGTGTCTACACCTATCAAGAGGGCTAGGTTAAGGGCTTACGTGAACGCCTTAGCTGACATCATAGCCGAGATCGAGAGTTCAGCTAAGCTAAGCCGCGAAAAGGCTGTCGAGATACTTAAGAAATCCCTAAGTGAAGTAGGTGTAGAGCCTTTTAGAGGAATTAAGTTCTCCAACGAGGTTTACGAGAAGGAGCTAATAAGCCTCTATATAGTGGCTAAGAACATACTAAGGCTACCTACTAATACCGAGAGGACTCTAGGAGAGGTTTTCCAAGTCGAGAGACTCCTAGATGGAGTAGTAAGGGTTCTACTGAGTGAGTATAGTCCAGAGAGGGTGAGGGAGGTACTAGGTCAAGCCTTCGGGACTGTTGATGAGGTTGTATTAAGCAAGGTTGTTAGGTATATAACCACGAGCTTCTACCTCGACGTGCTAGATGAGAGAGAGTCTGTTAGAGCTGTAGGGAACTTAGTCAAAGCACTACCAGAGTTCAGGGAGGAGTTTAAGCGGATAGCGAAGTTCTTTCAGGCAGTAGTTATCGGGAGTAAGGTGATCTCGGGTGAGGTTGAGAGTAAGGTTGAGATGGATCTAGCTAGGAAGGCTCTAGCCATCAGTCTAGGGCTAAGCGGTGGGGCTCCGAGTGCAGAGTACGTAGCTGACATAGTTAAGATAGTGTATGGAAGAAGTATCCAGGTAGTGGAGAGGAAAAGTCGTCAGCACGTCTTCTAGCATAGTTTCAAGTTGTCTTGAATACTTGAATATCCTAGAGGTTTTGTAGACCGCACTACTGAAGACTGAGGTTATGGGCCTACTCAAGTATCCTCTTAACGAAGTCCTCCGCTCTGAATATCTCTAGATCCTCGTAGCCTTGACCCGTACCTATGTACGCTATGGGCTTCTTAAGTAGGAGAGCTAGAGTCAGGGCGCACCCACCCTTTGCGTCAGCATCCATCTTAGTTAGTACTACAGCATCAAAACCCACAGTACTCTCGAAGTATCTCATCTGCTCAAGGGCGTCGTTACCGGTTAGGGAGTCTAGTACCAGTATCCTGATGTGCGGTCTCACTACTCTAATAACCTTCCTAAGTTCTTCAACTAGGTCTACGTCCACGTGCATTCTCCCGGCAGTGTCTACTAGGACTGCATCCAACCCCCTCTTAGAGGCGTAGGTAACAGCATCCTTAGCTACGGCAGCAGGGTCTGTACCGTACTTACCCCTAAAGATTGGTACCCCCAGTCTATCAGCGTGTACAGCCAGTTGCTCCTGTGCTCCAGCTCTGAAGGTGTCTGCAGCTACGAGTAGGGGCCTTAGACCAGCCCTAATCATGCGGTTAGCTACCTTAGCTATCGTAGTAGTCTTGCCAACTCCGTTTACTCCTAGAAAGACAGCTATGTATGGTTTAACCCCTGAGTTACGGACTAGATCGACCAAATCCCCCGGGGGCTCTACCCTCCTAATAACATCTACTAAAGCTTCCCAGATCCTAGCCCAGATTTCCTCCTCCTCTCTAAACCTACTTATCCTAATACCTAGAAGCCTGCTCTTAAGCTCGCTGAAGAGGGCTGGTAGAGCCTCGTAGGCTACGTCGCTTTCGATGAATATCTCCTCAAGCTCCTGGAAGATCCTCTCCAGATCTTTCTCGTCTAGCTCCTTCCTACTTACTGTATCGGCTACCCGACTTGCTAGTGCCTGAACAGCCTCCTTAATCTTTCTAAGCACTTCCCTGCTCTCCCCTGGGTTGAGCTCCCCTACTAGCACTAAGTATGACCGTCTGGAGGGTCTGAAGGTACTTAGTTGCTTCATTTAACTCCTTCTCAAGCTCCTTGACTAGCTCCTTAATCTCGTTCTCCTCAGCAACTATTACCTCCATAGCCTTCTCTAAGCTGAGCTCGAGGAAGTAGTCCTGACCTATGTGTACCACTACTCTATCTACCTTATCCAGCTTAGCGTAAGCATACACCGAACTACCTTTATCTGCTGGAACTAGGATCTCACTAACTTTGTAAACCTTCATGGAAGATATGAGGTCCCTAGCTATAGCTAGGTCATTTAACCTCTCCAAGGCTCTCCTAATGTTCTCCTGAAGCCCCTCAACATACTTCCTAGTCCGCTCGAACTCCGCTATAACGGCTTCTAGAGGTACTAAAACCCTTACCTCCCTCTCACTACTACTCAATAAACCACCCTCTAAGCCTCTCTAGATCCCTAACGAACTTACTCCTAGCCTCCTCCGGACTGATCTCAGTTACTGAGAGTATCTTGATGTGAGCCCTCTTCAACTTATGCCTGCTACCTAGGTCTGAGAGTACCTTCTCTATGGCATCCTCCCTCTTAACAGCCCTAACCTCGATCGTGAACTTCTGCCACTTCCTAAGCTTATCTGGGCTGAAGAGCGCGAAGCCCGTGACTCGGTATATCTTTACATCTCCCCCCATCTACCTACCCACCTTGAACGCCTTCATTATCCTAACTATCTCGGGACCGGTCGTTAGCTCGCCTACCAGTACCCCGTAGTTATTAGCTACGAGACCGGACTTAATAAATCCTATCCCGAAGTTTATTGTCCCAACATCTAGCTCGATTCCGAAGAGCTCCGAGAGCTTCTTAAGCTCCTCCTCGCTAGCACTTGGGTGTACTAAACCCCCTCTATCAGTTACCACAGCTGCCGAGCCAACCGTCGGTATGCCAGCTATAGGGGTCTGAGTGTAGGTTCCTAGGTTTAAGGCCTCGGCTATCCGCATAGCTACATCCCTATCCAGCTCTGGGTGAAATACCGCAGCCCTGGAGTTATGCAGTACTACATTACCGAGGGCATTAAAGTTAGAGGCTTCCACGACATCTACGCTGAGACCTAGGCTTCTCAGATCCTCAAGTTCCTCATCCTTAATTATGTCCGGTACTACCACCTTCCTACCGGAGGCTACAGCGAAGATCCCTATGAGGGCCGTCCCAGCTATTGAGATCTCTATAATGTCGTTTACAGATAGAACCTCCATGATCTTCCTCTTAAGATCTTCACCAGCACCTTTAGGTACTAGTGCTAGGTTGTCTGTAACGACCATGTAGGTTCCTATGTGCGGGCTCCCAAGTACCCTAACCCTATCTACGGAGCCGTGCATTACGAGGACCCTCCAGCCCTAGGGGAAGGCTTTATGGGCACTGCTAGGCTGGCCTTAATTACCTTACCCTCAGGGTCGAGCTTCATTACAGCTATAGCTACCCTTCTAGGTGGCTTATCGTACCTTCTACTGAATACATACTCGTTTATAGAGTTATCCAGTATTACTACCTCAGCTTTCGTATGTCTCCTAACGAGGTTCCTAATGTAGCTTATTGCTCTACAAGCCCTCCTGTACCTCCGCGTCCAGTATATTCTGGAGAGGTTTATGATGTAGATTAACTCAGACAACGCATCCACCTTAAACGTTCTTAATCTTACTCCTCCTCCAGTGCCTAAGTCTCGGTCTGAAGGTAACTCTCCTCATAGTCTTAACTACTACCCATATAGGTATAGCTGAGTTGGACTTCAGGGCCCTAGCTAGCCTCAGCTTCTTAGCTACGTGCTTTACCCGGGCCACCTTACCCACCCTTTCGCCTAAACCTTATCCTAATTTCACGCCTTGTCCTTACGTCTATCTCGGCTAGGATATCCTTGAGGGTGTTGTCATCTACGACCCCTCTAAGCTGTCCTGATGAGTAGAGTGATATGAGGTAGTCCTCCACGGCTCGGGCTAGCTCGGGTCTAACCAGCTTTACGTTAGCAAGCCTCTCCCTAGCTTCAGGGGTTAGGATAGCTCTAAGTATAGCCTGCCTTTGTGCCTCCTTAGCCGCCTCCTCCTCGGCCTTCTTTCGCCTCTCCTCAGCCTCCAACATCATCTGCTCCAGCCTCCTCCTTTTAAGGAGCTCCAGCTCCTCATCACTGTACTCGTACTCCACTAACTACCACCCTGTGGTCCGTACTTGACTAGCTCCGGCCTCTCCCTAGCTAGCTCCTGAAAGACCTGGTAGGCTATCGCATCTACAAGGGACCTCCCCTTAGGGGTTAGAGCCCTACCAGCCTGAGTCCTAGACACAAGACCTGCTCTCTCGAGTTGCTGAAGGATCTTCCTAAGGTGGTTCGCAGAAGCCCTCCTAAAGTGTGGCGGAGCCGAACCCCTACGCTTTAAACCACCGTAGATAGTCCTTAAAGTACCTACGCCGAGAGGTTCTTTAGATATGGCTAGCTTCCGTAGAATACTGGCAGCCCTCACATACCACCAGTCAGGGTCGTCGGGACTTCTCTCCTTGTGTACCCCGAGCTTAATGTACGGAGCCCAAGCTGGAGGTTTAATCTCCTTGTAGTTCTCTTTCAAGTACTCGGCCAGCCTCCTTATCAGAGTATCTGCTGGCACCTCCCTCACCGTTACCATCGTCCGAGCCCAGTACTAGGAGTCTGAGTAGTTAAAAGGCTTTACAACTAGGGGTTCAGCTCTCATATGTCATAGCCTCATCCTTATTCCCCCGCACCGCTCCTTGGGGCTGCATCCGCCTTGGGGACGTTCGGGGCCACCCCGGAGACCCCACATCTTGAGTACTTAGATACGTACCTCCTGTATAGGTTTAGTGTTGCAGTAACATCCCTATCACCTACAAAGCCGCACTTCCCGCACCTCAGTACTCTATGCTCGTCCTCAACTAGCTTTCCACCGCATCTAGGGCACTTCGAGGACGTCCCCCTAGGGTTAACCTTAACTACCTCGAGACCCCTCTTCCTAGCCTCGTACTCTACGCAGAACTGTATCCTACGGTAGAACCACAGACCGAGCCTCTTATTGAACCCCCTACTCCTCCTACCGTTCTCCCTCAGTTTCTCCAGATCCTCGAGGACTACTATCGAGTGGTACCTGAGTGCTAGCTCTGCAACTAGGTCCCCTAATTTATGGGCGTAGTCCCACGAGATACTCCTAATTCTCTTGCCATACCTATCAATAGCCCTCCTAACACCCTTGATGAACCTCCACGACCTCGGGTACCTCCCCTGAATCCTCTCAATTCATATCCTGTGGGTCAGAATCTTCCTGTGAGGTGTTTTAATCCTCTTTAATTTGAGTAGTCTACCACTAAGAGTGAATACCGCTATTGCTACATTATCGAAGTTTAGGTCGATTGCCATTACAGTCCTCGGCTTCAGCGGCTCGACAACTCTGTATACTGAGACTCAGAAGCTCTTACCATAATACTTCACAACTAACTCGTAGTTACTCCAGCCTTTGAACTTCCCGATACTCTCCCTCGATGTTACCAGCCTCAACCTAACTTCGTAGTTGCTGTGTAGCTTCAGTGTTAGGGTCATGCTGTCTAGGTCTAACCTGTAGTCGTACCTATCCACCCTAGCGCTCAGCCTTCTGAGCATCGGCTTCCTACCACCGTTACTCCTAGCTGATTCAACTAGGCTCTTAGCGTAGAGGTATACCTCCTTAGCGTGGTGTGCTCTGAAACCAATAGAGACTAAGCCATTATAGAATAGCCTATGTAGCCTCTTCTTGGAGAGCTTAGCATCTAGACTCCAAACCCTATC
>JAJHQJ010000049.1 GCA_020833415.1 Desulfurococcaceae archaeon
CCGTGGCTATCGGCATCGACCATCTCGTACACGTTCGCTGTACTGAAGAGGTGGGGGTAGCTCAGAGATTTCCTGAAGTGGTAGAACCTAACCAGGGACTCGGCTAGTCCAACACCGGGGGGCTTAACCAGCGGGTCTATGACCACCTTCCCTACGCCCACCTCCTCCAACCTCTCCAGGGCTAGCCTCACACTACTTAGAGCCACCTCGGGGCTACTGACGTCCTCCGGGATCACTACGACACCCCTACCACTACCTAGGAGCCCGGCCACCCTATCCACATCCCTAGCTGTGATGTTCATGACCAGGTCCACACCGTCGACAAGGTCCTGCGTAAGCTCGCCGGGTCTGGATACGTCTAGACCCACCGGTAGGTCCCCGACCAGGTCCCTAACCTGCGATACAGCCCTAGCTAGGAGGTCGACCCTACCGCAGGTAGTACCGCAACCAACTACAACTCCATCGAAGCCCACCTCCAGAGCCCTCCTAACCCTACCCAGGAAGTCCCAACCCCTATCGATGTTAACCTCCAGTAGTAGCAGAATCGGTGGGGGGTCTGCGTAGACATCCACACCCCTCAACCTGAAGGCCGGTACCTTCGATGCCCTCAGCGACCTCAGGGACTCCTCCACAGAATCTAGGAACCTCTCCCCGTAGAGCTCGTCAGCAGGTACCTCGTAGCTCAGCTCTAGACCCTCCTCGAGGAGCTCCAGGACCGTGGGTATGTCACCGGCGTACCTAGACCCCTTGAAGACCCTGCAGCCGAGTACCTCCTCGATAACCCTGGTAGAACCCCTGATAAGGCCTGGGACTACTACGTAATCGTAGTCACACCTACCGAGCTTCTCGAAAAGCTCCCTAGCTAACTCCTCAGAGCTTATGAACTGGGCTACCGGGGCCTTCGACGCTACGACGTCGACTGCGTAGTCCTTCCTAAGGGACCTCACAACCTCCACTACGTAGCTGTAGGCTGACTGCGTAGTTACTAGTAGTACCCTCCTTAACCCGCATCCCCACAGGTTAGTTACTGGTACACTATTATCCTCCTAGACCTTGGGCTACAGCTCAGGGTAGACCCGGGTTCAGCTGTCTAGCCCAGTCTACCGCACCCCGTAGACTCCGGCTCTGACCTCCTCCCCACCCCGAAGGGCGGGGCTTTCAGTTGTAAAAGCCTGGCTATCACCTCCCTATGGGTGGCCGTGTATGCCTAGGTATGAGGTCTACGTAGGTACAAGCGGTTGGCTGTACGACTGGAACGAGGAGCTCTCCCTAGACTGGTACGTATCCCACAGCGGCCTTAATGCTGTAGAGCTTAACGCAAGCTTCTACAGGTTCCCCTTCAGGAACCAGGTACTGGGCTGGGCTAGGAGGGGTAGGACCCTTAGGTGGAGTGTTAAGGTACACAGGTCTATAACCCACCTACGTAAGCTGGGTGAGGCCTCCCTAGCTACCTGGGGTAGGTTCAGGGAGCTCTTCAGCCCCATGGAGGACCTGGTCGACTTCTACCTATTCCAGATGCCGCCGAGCTTTAGCTGCAGCTCGGAGAACCTAGCTAGGGTTGAGTCGTTCCACGGTAAGGCGGGGTTAGGCTCTAGGATGGCCGTGGAGTTCAGGCACGGGAGCTGCTTCACCGAGTCCACGGCTAGGTGGGCTGAGGGTGCTGGGCTAACGCTGGTATCTGTAGACTCCCCCATAGCTACGTGGATAGCCTCGACCGGCGGGGTGGTGTACCTGAGGATGCACGGTAGGAGCTCGTGGTACGCACACGACTACAGCTACGGGGAGCTAGCTGAGGTTGCTAGGAGGATCCGGGAGCTGAGCCCTAGGAGGGTCTACGTATTCTTCAACAACGACCACTGGATGCTCGACAACGCTAGGACTATGCTCAAGCTCCTGGGAGAGCTAATCGGCTGAGCCACCCCGGGGGTCTAAGTACGTATGTACCGCAGTGGTCAGCTCTTATATAGGTTCGTATCGTCATCGCCTCACCCATGTTCCCCCGCATCGCTCCTCGGGTCTGCACCCGCCTTAGGGGCGTTCAGGGCCACCGTGGAGATCCTACACTGGGTATTCAACCCGTACACCTACGATGAAACTCTAGGTATCCTATCGATACCTAGCACTAGTCAAGGCGAGGGAGCGGCATCAAGCTGTTAAACCTACATAAAACCAGTACAGCGACTAAGGGTTCTTCTCGAGCTACCGAGCATATTACTTCCGCTAGTACAGCTAGTGTGCGGTGGGAAGATCCCCGTATGCGACGACCTGGTTAGGGCCTTAAGGGACGTAGCTGCGGCGATAGCTGATGAGGTGAGGAGGGTTGAGGATCTGGCTAGGGGTATTAAGGATCTGGGGGCCTACGAGATTAGACTGGGGGGTAGCCTACCGACGGTAGTTGCCAGCGACTCGAGTAGGGTGTTCAGGAGCTTCTCACTAGCTATAGTCTTCGCAGTACAGGCCGTAGCTGTTAGGACCTCAGCAGGTGGTCAGCCAGTCATTAGGACTAGGGGTGAGGCTGGCGGCTATGTAGTATCATTCGAGGAGCGGGAGGGTCCTGCTGACGAGATAGTCGATAGGGTCTCAAGATTCGTAGCTAGAGATATGGAGGTATCTACAGCAGCCGAGCTCGTAGACGGGGCCGACCTAGCTCTATTCGACGGATCCCTCTTCTCCTTCCTATGGTACGGTAAGCTACCTAAGGTACCTGAGGAGCTTAGGTTAACCCTACCCCACAGACCTAGGAGACTTAGGGAGTTGTGGCGTAGCGTTGTACAGAGTCTCGTAGGGGTCCGCAATAGGGTCCTACCCATCTTCATAGCTAAGAGTATTAGGAGGAGCTACTACGTAGGTAGGGTCCTACCGGACCTCGGTCAGGGTAGGGGTGAGAGGGGGGCCCTCAACGACCTGATATTACTGAACTACATGAGGAGGATGGGGCTCCTACCTAGGGGACCCCACGTAGTTGAACCCATGTACCTAGAGAGGGTTGAGGAGTTGCCGAAGCCCCTGAAGACTCTCGACCCGGAGGACCGTAGGTACGTGGAACCCCTACTACCGGTTACGGTTACCTACGTAACCTTCGGTAGCAGTACCCAGTACTACCAGGTCTCAATCCCCGGTAGGCTGAGTCCTGAGGAGGTTGTAGAGGTCCTCAGCTCCCTCTACCCCTACTCCCAATCCGGCTACCCTGACCCACTTAGGGTAGCCCACAGTAGGTGTAGGATAACCAGTACTGAGTTTAGGTTACTCCTAGCTAAGCTAGGTCTTACCCGTATACCCACCGGTAGAGAGCCTCTAGGTGAGTTCGTATGAACCTGAAGCCCGTAGGAGTTGTTGGGGAGGTCTCAACACCTACAAGTGTTGAGGTGAGGGCCTCCAACCCCCTACCGACGGGTACCTACGTATACCTCAGGTTTAGGGTTAGGGACCCTGTTAGTGGTAGTGAGGGGGTTAGGGAGGTTGTGGGGCTCATCGGGTCGACCATGTACACCTCCCTAGTACCGGTAGTTACAGCCCCTGAGGTAGGGTACTTCGAGACTACCAGTACCCTTAGCCCCCTAAAGCATGAGGGTAGCATGAAGGCACTGATCATAGCTGACATAACTGGGGGTAGAGCTGATGCACCTAGGTACCCACCACCCCCCGAGACACCGGTCTACCTAGCTACTGTGGAGCACCTGAGGCCTATCTACGCCTACAACCCCTCGACCAGTATTAGGGTAGGCTACCTGGTGGGGTTCGAGGAGCTGGAGGTTATGGTCAACGTCAACGCTCTAGCTAAGCACCTCCTAGTAGTCGGGACCACGGGCTCGGGTAAGAGTAACCTTGTGGCTGTAGTAGCCGATAGGGTGGCCCAGCTCGGGGGTTCCGTAGTTATCTTCGACGTCCACGGGGAGTACAGGGGGCTTATCAGTGAGTCTAGTAGTGTACACGTAGTAGACTACGATGCTAAGATAAACCTAGTTAAGGCCCCCGTCGACATGCTGACCAAGTTCATAGTACCAGAGCCCTCAGCTACTAAGCAGAGGAGGTTCGTTAAGAACGCCCTGAGGGAGCTTAACGCGGAGATTGTTAGGTACTCCGAGGAGAATAGGGTACCGTACTCCGAGGCTGTGAGGAGACTCTACGAGAGGGCCTCTACATCAGCTGGGGTCGTGGGTAGGTCCGAGCCCCCGCACTCAGCTGTGGAGGCCTACAGGGAGCTGCTCAAGCAGAGGATAAGGAAGCTTGGTAGGGATGAGAAGGCTGTGGAGGATGCTGTAGACAAGGTCGAAGACTTCTTCGAGTGGCACCGCGTAGACGTAGACGCCCCTGAGGTGAGTGAGGTGGTAGGTTACGGTAGGATAGTCGTAGTGGACGTATCGACCCTAACAGACGAGGAGAAGGACTACATGCTCAAGGTAGTGGCCGAGGACCTCCTCTGGGCTCTGAAGGAGGGGGGGATACCCCCGACGCTACTGGTAGTTGAGGAGGCCCACGTATTCATAAGCTCGGACACCTCGACGAGGTCTAAGGAGGCCCTCCAGAGGTTCTCCAGGGAGGGTAGGAAGTTCGGGGGTATGCTAGCCATAGTTAGTCAGAGGCCTAGGGCCCTCGACCAGAACGTAGTGTCCCAGGTCCAGAACTTCGCCTTACTGAAGCTCGTTCAGCAGAGGGATAGGTCCTTCATCCTCGAGGTCACAGACGTACTGAGCGACGAGTACACCAACATGCTCCCATCGCTACCCCCCGGCCACGCCATACTACTCGGTGAGTGGGTGGGTAGGTACCCAGCCTACGTTAAGGTAGACCTACACAGAGGTAAGAGGGTCGGTGCTACCCCGGATGTGGTCGGTATCTGGAGGTCCAGGTACTCGCAGATACGGGAGCACCTAGAGTCCGGGACCCCGGGTAGTGAGTGGGAGGTGGGCTAGTTGCTACTACTACACGTATCCGACACCCACCTAGGTGCCTCGAGACCCGGTAGGCTTAGGGATAGGGAGATGGACTTCTACGAGGTCTTCGACGAGGTCGTCGAGGTGGCCATCAGGGAGAGGGTCGACGCCGTGGTGCACGCCGGGGACCTATTCGATAGCTACAGACCTAACCCCCAGACCTACTACTACGCCTACAGGTCCCTGAGGAGGCTTAGGGATGCCGGTATACCGTTCCTCGTAGTTGCAGGGCAACACGACCAGCCCAAGGCCTCGGCCCTAACCCCGCTGAGGGTCCTGGAGGAGATGGAGCTGGTCAGGGTCCTAGCTACGGATAGGCCTAGGACTACGGTAGTTAACCTGCGGAGCGGTGAGCTGGGTATCGCGGCACTACCCTACGTACCTCCCCAGCTAGCTGGGGAGGTTGTTAAGGAGCTTAGGAGGCCCGACGCCGGTAGGAGGGTCCTGGTAGCCCACCTACTACTCAAGGAGCTCGGCATACCGAACGCCCACCTATCCGTAGCCGAGCTCAGGGCCTCGGACTACGACTACGTAGCCCTCGGGGACTACCACATGAGGTACTCCACTACCTACGGTAGTACCCCGGTAGTCTACCCCGGGTCTACGGAGGCCCTGGACGTACTGGAGAGTAGTGATGAGAGGTACGTAGCCCTGGTGGACCTGAGTAGGCGGGAGGTGTCTGTGGGCTGGGTCGGGCTCACCAGGTTTAGGAGGTGGGTCGTTGTTGAGGGGGTTAGGGGGCTCCAGGACCTCGTCAAGGCCCTGGACCCGGCTAGGCTTAGGGACCTCCAGAAGCCGCCTATAGTCTACGTAGAGCTGGCATCCAGGAGTGTACCACAGGTTGAGCTGAGGAGGATCTCCGACTACCTAGACAGCCTAGTGAGGAGCTGTCGGGCACTCCTGTACAGGGTGCAGGTACCCAGCGTAGCCGGTGGCCCGGCCGAGGTAGTTGCCGAGAGGGTTCAGCCTACCCAGGTACCGACCCTCGAGCAGGTGGTCTTCAGGGTGGTCGGGGACCCGGAGCTGGCTAAGCTGGTCCTTAGCATTATCGAGGGCTCGGAGGACCCGGAGTTCGTTAAGTCCGCCGTGGGTAGGCTCGTGGAGGACCCGCCCCTACTAGCTAAGCTCAGGTCCCTGGTGGGTAGGCTTGATCGTCAGAAGGGTTAGACTGGTCAACATACTGTCCCACGAGAACACCGAGGTCGAGTTCCCGGACGGTGTGGTGGCTATAGTAGGCCC
>JAJHQJ010000015.1 GCA_020833415.1 Desulfurococcaceae archaeon
TAACGGCATCGGTAGCTATACAGTTCTTTACCGGGGCTCTGATACTGCTTATACTCGATGAGGCTATTCAGAAGGGCTACGGTATAGGATCCGGCGTAAGCCTATTCATCCTAGCTGGAGTGGCTAGGTCGATTATATGGGACCTACTTGCACCAGTTACCGTAACTATAACAACAGCAGATGGCAGTACAGTTAGCCAGTACTACGGTGTTATACCCTACATAATAGGCTCCTCACTTGGAGGGAGGGTAGACCTTGGAAGGCTTATCTACGGCTACGTACCGGGTTACCTAGCTGGGGGTGAGACAGCTATGCTACCCTCTCTTACCGGGGCTGCGGCTACTATACTACTTCTCCTAGTTATAGTATACCTGCAGGGTATGAGGATAAACGTACCGGTAACGATCCAGAGAGCACCTGGTATTAGGGGTAGGATACCGCTTAACTTCCTCTACGTATCCAATATACCGGTACTACTCTTTGGTATAGTAGTGTCGGATATACTGCTAATCAGAAACATGGTTGAGGCCTACCTACCTCAGTATAGGTGGTTAGCTGAGGCCCTCAACAACGCCCTACTGTACCTAACCCCGCCTAGGGGTTTGCTGGGACTTTACTACAACCCGGTGAGGACTCTGGTCTATGCAGCTGTACTGATGGGTTCAGCCGTACTCCTAGGGTTACTATGGGTTGAGGTGGGGGGCCTAAGCCCGGCACAGCAGGCCGAAAACCTCATTAGGTCGGGGATAAGTATACCAGGCATGAGGTCTAACCCTAAGGCTCTTGAAGCTGTTCTAGCCAGGTACGTGTACCCCCTAGCAATCCTTAGCTCAATAGTAGTTGCCTCACTAGCTGTAGTAGCTGACGTACTCCTAGTCTTTGGAGGAGGTATAGGTCTACTACTGGCAGCCGGGATAATACAGCAACTCTACACAGCCCTAACATACGAGCAAGCCCTAGAGATGTACCCAACACTTAGGAGGCTCATAGGTGGTTAACTTGCGTAAGGTCGTGGTAGCTGTCGGACTTCCGGGAGTAGGGAAGAGTACCGTACTCTCCATAGCCTCGGAGAGGCTCCGCGAGAGGGGGTATGCAGTGAGGGTAGTAAACTTCGGGGACTTCATGCTGAGCTACCTACTCCAGCGCGGTATAGTTAGAAGTAGAGATGAGATTAGGAAGCTACCACTGGCAACCCAGAGAGAACTGCAGGAGTTAACGGCAAGAGCTATTAGGGAGGAGTTCGAGGGGGTCCCCGAGGGGAGGTTTGTGGGTATAGTAGATACCCACGCTGTTATCAGAACCCCAGCCGGACTCTGGCCGGGTCTACCACTTAACGTACTTAGAGAGCTTAGACCAGACTTAATAGTCGTTATAGAGGCTTCCCCCGAGGAGATACTCTCCAGGCAGTTAAGGGACTCTAGTAGGGTTAGGAGCGACTACTCCTCTAAGCAACTACTGGAGGAGCTGCTAACTACCTACAGGTACTACGCCATAGTTAGTTCAGTTATCTCCGGGGCAGCCCTCGTTGTCGTGGTTAATAGAGAGAACCGGGCTGCTCAGGCTGCTGAAGAACTTGTTAGAGCTATAGAGGAGCTGTAGGATGTCTGGAGAACTACTTAGAGTACTCCTAGGTCTAGCTACCTACGTAGCACTACCAGTTCTGTGCCTACTGCCGGTATCGTATCTTGTAAGAGTATACGTAAGGAGGGTTAAGCTGGACAGGGTTCTGAGGGAGATGGAGGAGGTGGCGATGAAGTTACGTGAAACATCGCCAACAAAGGAGAGGAGGTGGCGTATGTTTAAGTCTAGGTACGATAGTCTGTACAAGAGCGTTAGGTGGTTACTGTGGTTAAATCTACTCACTCTATGGGTTGGGGTTCTAGCTATGATATACCTAACAAGGTACGTAGCCTACCTACTGGAGGTACCTCCACCATACTCACCACTCCGACTAAGCTGGACCCCGTTTACACTAGTCGGGATAGAGGGGGCTGATGGTGAGTGGTACGTAGTAGACCTCTTCCTCTACCTAGCCGCTCTAGGTATATTCAATCACATACACATTAGGATTTCGGGTATGGGAGTACTTTATGAGGTATAGTATAGGTGCAGAGGTTGAGGATACTTAGGGAGGACCTCAAGCACGGAGTTGTTGAGCTGAGGGTTGAGTGTGAGGACGATCTCTGGGTACTTAAGGGAGTTATAGCTAGGGGTGACGTTGTTGTAGCAAGGACCTTGAGGGACGTTAAGATAGATGGTGAGGGTAAGAGAAGGCTCCCAATGACACTAGCTATTAGGGTTTCGGATGTCTACTTCCAGCCATTCAGCGGTAGGCTAAGAGTTCACGGGCAGATAGTTGAGGGACCAGATGAGTATGGGTTGAGGGGCTCCTACCACACCCTAAGCATAGACGTAGGGTCGGAGCTAGTGATAGTTAAGTCTAGGTGGACTAGGGAGCTCTTGAATAGGCTTAGAAGAGCTTCGTCTAGGAGGGTTAAAGTCCTCCTAGTATCCCTAGATTTTGACGAGGTGGCAATTGCCGTAGCCTTAGACCAGGGGATTAGATTCGTCGTGGAAAGAACACTCCCAGGACTCAAGGACGAGGGACCAGGTGCCGAGGACCTCGCTAGGGAGGTAGTGGAGCTCATAGTACTTGTAGCTAGTAGAGAGGAACCGGACATGGTCATAGTTGCATCCCCATCATTCCTGAAGGACCTAGTCGTAGAGAATTTGAGGAGAAGATTAGGCAAGCCGATCTACATAGACTCTGTTAGCGAGGGTGGTAGGGCAGGGGTCTACGAGGTAATTAGACGGGATACCTTTAGGAAGGTCCTGCAATACCACAACATAGCTATAGTCGAGGAGATCTTCGATGAGTTCATGAGGTTATTGAGTACAGATAGCGATAGAGTCGCATACGGCTTGCAACAGGTAAGAGTAGCCGCGAGGGAAGGTGCTGTCTCCAAGTTATTGGTCTGCGAGGACCAGCTCTACGGTAGCGAGAGGGAGGAGGTAGAGGAGCTTATGGAGAGGGTTGAGGAAATTGGAGGTGAGGTGCGCATAGTCCCGGAGGAGAGTCCTGCGTTCGCTAAGGTAAAGGCTTTTGGAGGGATATTAGCGATACTTAGGTACGGAATTAGCTACTGGGATAAGACCCGGGAAACCGATGTTGAGAGTCCTACTAACTCCTCTCAAGGTAGCTAGCCCCCGCTCGCGGTAGCGAGGGTACTGCTTAAGGTTCTTGGTATCGAACCAAAAGAAAATATAAGCAGAGTTTTAGCACTGAATTCGGTGTGCTGGAGTGCCATCGTTTAAGGTGGTGGTAGGAGACCCCGAGGCTAAGGAGCCTAAGGTGATGTACGTAAAGGTAGTGGAGAGCGACAAGGTGAAGCTAACGGAGTCTATGAAGGAGGGGAGGGAGTTTATAAGGGCTAAGGCCAATCCCAGACTTATCGAGATCCTCAGTACTCCCTACAGAATAGCTACGATCAGGATATGGAAGGATAGGTCTAAGAAGGAGAAGGTGAGCTTCACGGTTAGACTAGAGGCAGACCCAGCAGTACCGGAGAGCACCGTACTAGTACCATCGGGATTGCTCTCCGAGAAGCTGGGGAGTAGTGAGGCTCTTGCGGAGATCTTCAGGTCCAAGGTCTTCCAGATAGTGGTCAGCGAGGCACAGGCTACGGCGTTCTTAGGTAAGAGGATAGGGGAGTACGTAGATGCTTCAGTTATCGGTATACCAAGTAAGAGACTCCTAATAACCGGTGGTTCGGACTCCTCAGGCTTCCCTATGATACCTACACTACCCAGTAGTGCTAAGAGAGTCCTACTGCTCTCAAGCCCTCCGGGATTCCACCCCCGCAACGAGGGGGAGAGAAGGAGAAAGATAGTTCGGGGGAACACCGTAAGTGAGGATATAGTCCAGATAAACACTAAGCTCGTAGACTAAAGGTACTGCAGTATACCACACAACCGGATTCTCCCCATCCTTTAGGGGCCAATAGTTCCTCACACTAATTGCCCGGGTCTAACTACATCATCCGTGGAGCAGTAGAAGGTGTAGGGGCCTCCTTCAAGGTAGGCCTTCTCCGCACCTGCAGGTATCTGTTTTGTGTCGCACCGAGCTTAGGTGTAGTCACTTAGTACTGGCAAGGTTTGTTAACGTAAGCTCCGCCCTAAACCTGTATGACTATAGCCCTAAAGACCTCCTTACCCGCAGTACATTCAAGTTTTCCTAATACTGTAAGTATCTTTACCCTAGACCCGTCGGCTATCCAAGGGCTCCTACATAGTTCAGCGTACTTACACGGAGTCCTGCAGACTAGGTGTCTGTAAGTTGTTATAGCCCCCTCTATAGAGGATCTAGCGCTTAGAGCTACCTCAACCCTAGCTGGTACAACATCAACTGTTAGTACCTCGCCGAGAGCTGGGCACCTGTTCACTATGTCGTAGATCTTAACGATCTCGTAGACTCTACCTACCTTCAGTTTAGATACGCATGCAGACCTAAACCTACACCTGATGCATTCGGGTAACTCTCCAGAGAATACGAAGCGGTAGCCGGGTTTAGCTACGTACCTACCTACTAGAGTCTTTACTATCTCCACCTATAACACCTGTTCTCAGAGCAACTTCCTCAGCGGCATCCCTTGTAAGGCCCCCCTCGCCGAGTATTGTATACCTATCTGGCCTTACCTTATGTGCTATTGTCAGGGCTTCGATGATGTGCTCCTCCCTAACTCCAAGCTCCCTAGCCGTTACGGGTAGCCCTATCTTCTTCAGAGTCTTCCTTATCCTCCTCCAGTTAAGTCCGTGTAGGTAGCTCATGAGTATCGTACCTACACCCACCTGCTCTCCGTGAAGAGCTGGGTAGTTAGCTACTATATCCAGTGCGTGACTGAAGAGGTGTTCCGAACCACTTGCAGGTCTGGTGCTTCCAGCTATACACATAGCTGTTGAGGAGCTTATTAGACCCTCAACCAGGATCCTAAGTCCGGCTATACCTCCCTTAGCTATAGTGCTGCTGAAAGTCATTACGTGCTTAGCTGATAGTAGTGCTAATGAGGCCGAGTAATCGCCGTAGTACTCACCCTTCAGCTTATGGGCCAGCCTCCAATCTCTTACGGCAACGATCTTCCCGATCAGGTCCCCAGCTCCTGCAAGGGCAACCCTTCGAGGAGCCTTAGATATCAGCTCGAGATCGGCTAGTACAGCTATTGGGGGGGCCGCCTTCACAGAGTAGACAGTCTTAAACCCCCTTAGGGATGCGAAGGGGGATGCTATACCGTCATGTGATGTTGCCGTAGGTACGCTTATGTAGTTTAGACCTAGCTGGTATGCTATGTACTTAGCTACATCGATACTCTTACCGCCCCCAATAGCTACTATTGCGGAGGGTCTGAACCTACCCACCGGGTCTGCTAGGAAGGTTGCCTCGTCTACCGTCGGGCTCTCCGCTACGAAGACCTCCACCTCGAAGTCCCTTAAGTGCTCACCTACTAGGGGCTCCACTATCAACCTCCTTACGTGGGCCCCTGTAACTATAGCTACCCTCCTACCTAACCCTAGCTCGGTGGTAATACTGCCTAGTTCCTTAGCAATACCGTAGCCAACGATAACCTTCTTGAATAAGTCTATCGCGTGTCTCAATACTGCTTCACTAAAACTTATAAGGTGCGTGCGGATTTAAGCTCGGAGTTTAAGAGTAGGTGTGTACGAGTTGAGGGTTCTACACGGTACAACAACAGTGGGGCTGATAACTAGGACCGCCGCGGTAGTAGCGGCAGATAGAAGGGCTAGTAGTGGTACGTACATAGCTCACAAGGCCGTAAAGAAGATAGTCAGGATCGCGGACCACGCAGTTCTAACTACGGCAGGTCTAGTTGCAGATACCCAGGTACTAGCATCCCTACTTAGGATAAAGGCCTCCGAGTACAGTATAACCAATAAGGCAAGGATACCGATCAGGTCCCTAGCTTCGTATCTCTCTCTAATACTTAATACGTACAAGTACGTACCCTTCATAGTACAGTTCATACTAGCAGGCTACGATGATAGGCCTAGAATCTTCAATATAGAGTTCTTCGGGGACTATATCGAGGATAAGTTCGCAGCTACCGGTTCCGGCTCCCCGATAGCTATAGGGATCCTGGAGGCAGAGTATAGAGAGGACCTCAGCGAAGAGGAGGCTGTGCAACTAGCAGTTAAGGCTGTGAGGTCCTCAACTAGGAGGGATGTATTTAGTGGTGAGGCCATAGACATAGCTATAGTACGGGCTAACGGAATTGAGGAGAGATCCTACAACCTAGGCTGATGGTCGTGAACCGAGGAATAAGGTTCATCGACGACGTTAGGGAGAACATAAGGCTCGAGATATTCAGAAAGCTCCCGCCAGAGGCTGGGGTTACTAGAATAGAGTTCGAGGGACCTGAGGTAGTAGTCTACGTAAGGAACGTATCGTTCATAATAGAGAACGAGGAGTCCCTCAAGAGCTTGGCTAAGGCCATAAAGAAGAGAGTTGTAGTTAGAGTAGACGAGTCACGTAGGCTGAGCGAGACTGAGGCGAGGAGGGTAATTCTGTCTAAGGTTAAGCACCTAGTAGAGAGCGATAGCGATATAGTATTCGATGAGGTTCTAGGTGAGGTTGTTATAAAGACCGCCAACCCGCAGGCGTTCATGGAGGGGGATAGAAAGCTCTTCAAGGAGATCTTCGCGGAGACCGGGTGGAGACCTAAGATAATTAGAAAACCCCCGCTTAAGTCTACCATACTGGAGTCCGAGCTTAACTACATCATAAGGCAGTCCCCTATTAGGCTAAGCTTCCTCAGAGCCGTCGGTGAGAGAATACACAGGGAGGTTCTGTTTAAGGATAACTACGTTAGGATAACTGCACTAGGAGGCTTTATGGAGGTAGGCAGGTCGGCTATTCTAGTAGAAACTGCTGAGTCTAAGATTCTGTTAGACTTCGGGCTTAACCCGGGTAGCTCTACCCTTAAGAACTTTGCGCCAAGGGTAGATGCTGTAGGGCTGAAACCCGAGGAGATAGACGCTGTAGTAGTTACACACGCACACCTAGACCACGTAGGGCTAGTCCCCTACCTCTTCAAGTACGGTTACGAGGGGCCTGTGTACATGACTCAAGCAACTAGGGACCTCATGGTACTACTAGAGAAGGACTTGATAGAGCTAACAAGGAGGGAGGGTAGAAGCCTACCCTTCGAGCCTAGACACGTCCAGGAGGCACTACTACACACCATAACCCTGAGGTATGGCGAGGTCACCGATATAACTCCGGATACCAGGTTAACTCTCTACAACGCTGGCCACATACTAGGCTCGGCCATAGTTCACCTACACATAGGTAATGGACTCCATAACATAGTCTATACCGGGGACTTTAAGTACGATAAGACTCTGCTACTCGATAAAGCACACAATAAGTTCCCGAGGGTTGATACTCTGATAATAGAGGGTACCTACGGTAACACCGAGCAGCCGAGTAGGGAGGCCTCAGCCGAGAGGCTAGTAGAGATAATAAAGAGCACTATCGAGAGCGGTGGTAAGGTTCTGATACCCTCCCTAGCTGTTGGAAGGTCGCAGGAGGTTCTAGTAGTGATAGCTAACGCTATGAAGCAAGGCAAGCTACCCAGTGTACCTGTCTACATAGACGGTATGATAAACGAGGTTACAGCAATACATACAGCATACCCAGAGCTCCTCTCGAAGGAGTTGCGCGACTCTATATACAGCTCCGAGAACCCGTTCTTCTACGACTCCTTCGAGGTTGTAGCTGGGTCTACGACTAGGTACGAGATAGTGGAATCTAAAGACCCCTGTATAATATTAGCTACCTCCGGCATGCTCAACGGAGGTCCGGCCGTAGAGTACTTCAGGATGATGGCACCCAACCCTCAGAACACCCTAGTCTTCGTTAACTACCAGGTTGAGGGGACCTTGGGTAGGAAGGTGAGGGACGGAGCTAAGGAGGTCCACGTACTTGTTGGGGATAAGATAGAGGTAGTTAAGGTAGCCATGAAGGTGTACTCCATAGAGGGGTTCTCGGGGCACTCCGATAGGAACCAGGTACTCAAGTACCTAAGAGATATAGAGACGAAGCCAAAGAGGATAGTACTAAATCACGGAGAGCCCTCGGCCTTGGAGAGCCTCAAGAACACCATCCTGAGGAAAGGTAAGGAGCTAGGACTCGGTCCCTCGATAGAGGTCTACGTACCTAGAGTACTCGATTCCCTAGCACTAACGACAGCCTAGTAAGTATTATGCAAACTTAAACTTCAGACCCCGTTCTTCTGCTCCTTCTTAACGTACCTATCTAAAGACTCTACAAGCCCTAAGTCAACTTCCAGTTGCTCTATGGTCATACCCTCTCCAATAGCCTCCCTACTTACCTTATAGCTGCTACCAGTATACTCAAGTTTGCTCACGGGTACGAAGACCCAACTCCTCCCAGATATCCTAATAGCTATGTAAGCCCTTCCTCCAGCTCTCTCAGCAAAGTTAAGGAGCTTCTCTACCTGCTCCCTATCCACATATACCGCGCCCTCCTTAGACCTTGACTTAACCTCAAATGCAGCTATACGCCCCTTCTTAATAGCTACCACGTCCGGGTACTTCGCCTTCTTAATCTTAGCTCCACTTGCGGGAGCTCTCATTACGGCGAAACCCCTCTTCCAGAGGAGGACTACGAGTTCGCGTTCAGCTCTATAGCCCCTAGACCTAGTGGACTTAGGCAGGGGTCTACACCTACTCTAGAGATACATCAGCTACTAGAGGGTTAAGGACCTCCACTAAGCTCCTTACTGACACGTAAGCTAGGCTGTACCTATCTCCTCCACCACACCATATGAAGCTCTTTGCCAGGACTCTAGTATCGAGTACTACCTTAGTGTTTCTCCTAGTGCACTCGGAGAGAGGTGAGACCCCACCGACGTCGAAGCCCGTGAGCTCCCTAATCTCATTGGGCCTAGCTAACCTAACCTTCCCCACTCCCAGTACTTGGGAGACTTTTTTAAGGTCGACCCTACAGTTACCCGGTACTATAATAGCGGCATACTCACTACCGTAACTTACTATGATGGTCTTCACTATATCCGACGGGTCAGCTCCGGCTACCTGGGAAGCGCTCTCAACAGTCTCCACAGGTAGTTCGAATCTCCTAATGTAACCTACTACTCCGTACCTCTTAACGAACTCCTCAACGCTATCGAAGCAACCCACCTCCTTACCCTACTCTTACGCGGGAGCAACCTTTTAAGTTGGTCCGTGCTCTACTGTAGCTTATATTGAACTGCGAGAGGGAAGTAGGGATACTGTGGTGGTATTCCTGCTAGAGGTGGAGGGTCTTGCTTTAGTGGGGTTAGTTAAGGAGGTAAGTCTAGAGGACTGCGAGGTGGGACCTACGAGGAGGTCTAAAATTAGGGTAGTACTTCTGGACGGTAGGTCTCTGGAAAGCGAGTGTATGCTTTACGAAAGAGTAGTGAGGTCCTACCTTGCCCTATCCAAGTACGTAACTCTGGGTAAGTCCATCGGTAGGGCCCTTACTGAGGAGGAGACAGCAAAGAGGGTACGGTTTGACGTAGAGTAGACGTACTAGGCGAGTACCTGAATAGAGGCATACCCTACGACCCAACCCCTCTCCCCAGTTACATCCCCGGAGGTGGCGTACTTAAGTAACTTAGCCCCCCTAGAGCCCAGGGTACGTGCTATATATAGCAGAACCATGGTACTCCCAGGACCGCACATACTTATATCTCGCTCGATAACCGTCTTAAACATGGTCTCCGGGTCTAGCTTTAGTATCGAGTCTATCACTAGCCTATCCTTACTATACGCCACCTCATGAGGTTCGTAGTGCGTTAAGTCCGTTGTAGCTATCACTAGGAGGTCCCTCCTTAAACTCTCCGCGGCTTTTAGTATGGATTTAGCTAGGTCCTCAGCTACTTTAGGTACCTGGTTTAGGATCACAACTGGAACTATACTGAAGCTCCTCCTAATAGTGTACTGTAGGAAGGGTATCTGAACCTCTATTGAGTGCTCGTACTCGTGAGCGGATATATCTAGCTTTGCGAAGCGGCTACTGTTTACTATAGCGGTGGCTAACTGCTCATCCACAGGTACATCCCCTAGGGGGGTACGCCACAGGCCTCCTGGGTAAACTGATACCGACGGCCCTATACCGGTATGGTTTGGGCCTAGTACTACCACGACCTCGGGGCTTCTCTCCAGTGATACCTGGTAGTATGCGTGTGCAGCTACAGGACCACTGTACATGTAGCCTGCGTGAGGTACGACGAACCCTAGGCTAACCCTCTCTACGCTAGGCTCCCTACTAGGCAGGCGACCGGGACCTAGAGGGTGGGTGAAGCACTGCTCGATCTGCTTCCTAAGCCTCTCCGGGTCCCTCTCGTAGAACTGACCCGCAACTACCGGTCTCCTAACGCTCACTAGCTGACACCTTAGTTTCGAAGGCCTCGTAGCTTACCGGTAGGTTACCATCAGCTGGTAGCATGCCCCTCTCCCTAAGTATCTGCCGGGCTAGTAGCCAGTAGATTAGAGCTAGGGACTTCCTCCCCTTATTGTTGCCCGGGATTACTAGGTCTACGTTAGTTAGCTTAGCATCGGTGCTCGCTATAGCTACCACCGGTATACCAACCTTGGAGGCCTCCTCGATGGCCTGCTCATCAACCCTGGGGTCTGAGGCTAGTAGTACCTCAGCCTCTATGTGACTACTTAGGTACGGGTTAGTTATAGTACCCGGGATAAAGCGTCCTACCACGTACTTAGAGCCTGTAAACTCGGCGAACTTAGTGACTGGGGTGAAACCATAGGGACGTACTGAGACGGCTAGGATAGTGCTGGGTTCGAAGGATGCTAGGAACCTGGCGGCTATCCTCAACCTCTCATCGGTCTTCCTGATGTCCAGGATATACGGTCCGTCGGGCCTGGCCTTGTATACAAACCTCCTCATGTACTTAGTACATACGTAGGTACCTATGTGGGTACCCGCCTCTAGGTAGAGTTCAGCAGGTACAAGTAACTCAGCACCTGCCTGAGCCTCGTCTGCGTACTTCCTCTGAGAGCTCATACCCTACACCTTCCTTCCGTAGACAACTACCTCCTCAATTAGGTTCACGTGGGAGAGGAGCATCCTCCTACAGCAGTACCTCTTCACACCCAGCTCGTCGAGTACCTTCCCTGGGTCCTCACCAGCCCTAACCCTCTCAATGTAGGTCCTCCACAGGTGCCCTATGACCTTACCGCAGGTAAAGCACCTAACAGGTATTATCACGTGCATCACCTGTAGGACTTCTGCCTCCACCTCCTAGCGCTATACCTCATCCATTTCTCGGGCTCCGTCTGCCTAGGGTCTCCGGCGAGCATGTACCTAGAGTACTCCCTGTAGAGTTGCCTAAGCTCCTCACTCCCGGTAAAAGCTACTAAACCCCTAGCTATAGCTATCCTAACAGCATCTGCCTGAGCCATAACTCCACCACCCCCGACATTCACCTTTATATCTACTGAGCTCCTTATGCTGTCCCCGGCTAGGAGTAGGGGTTCCATCATCTTAAGTCTGGCCAGCTCTATGGGGAATATCTCTATCGGGATCCCGTTAATCCAGACCCTCCCAGACCCCGGGGTAATCACTGCCCTAGCTACAGCCGTCTTTCTCTTACCTACGGATATCACTACCCTGAGCTCCCTGCTACGTGTGCTCATACCTTACCCCTCCACCCGAGGTGTCTAGCCACCTCACCTACTGTAACGTACTTGCGTCTAAGCCTTTCAGCCTTAGCGTCCGGTATATCCACCGGTTGGAGTTTGAGCTTCCTCACCTCCTCAGGGTAGCCCACGTACACCTTAAGTCTCTTCAAGAGCAGGATCTTCTTAAACGGATCCTTCGGGAGCATGTTGCGGACAGAGTATTTAACTATAGCTATGGGGTTTCTAGGTCTATGCGGGGACCACTTATATGGATTCCTCAAGGTCTTTATCTCAAGCCAAAGAGCGTAGGATCCCTTAACCATCTGTGGATCCCCACTAATTACAGCCTTCTCGGCATTCACTACGTACACGTTATAGCCGTACCTCAGGAGCTTAGCTATGTAGCTAGCCATTCTTCCTAGGATGAGACCGTCGGCATCTATCAGTACATCTCGTTGTAGATTCATATGATCACCCTTACATTAGTTCCGCTTGGGTTCAGCTTTAGCAGATCACCAAGAAACATGGCAGTACCACCTGCACTACGTATCTTCTCCAGTGCCGTCCTCGAGAAGGAGACTGCAGCTACAGTAACGCTCTTTCTTAGGGTCCCGGCTCCAAGGACCTTTCCGGGGACGACTACGTAGTCTCCAGGCCTTGCGTGCCTATTTATCTTACTTACGTTAACGCAGACCCTCCTCCTGGCTGGCCTTTCAAGGAGTTCGGCAACTCTATCCCATACCCTAGCGTTGTGAGTGTTCGCAGCTTTCCTAAGCTCCCTGATGAGCTTCCTAAGAACTATGTTGGTAGGTCCTGTACGTCTCAACTCCCACCAGCCTCGGATAAAACCCTCTCCAGGTTTTCGTAGAACTCTAGGAGCTTTCTCCTAATCTCTATAACGGACTGTACCAGTATCCTCTCCGGACTGAGGACTCCGGAGGACTCTATGTAGAGTCTGTAAGCGTCCCTGCGCCAGCTAAGGCTTATGGCCTCGGGTTCGCAGACCTTAACGCATTGCCTACATAGATTGCAGAGATCCTCCCTAACTACCAGCTCCCCATTCACTGTCCTTATAGCCCCGGTAGGGCATTTCTGGGAGCATAGACCACACTTGGTACACCTACCCCTATCTATGCTAATCAGGGCTAGGTAGGTTAGAGAGGCTACAGTAGCTGGGGACCACTTAGCGTGTTCCTTACCTCTACCGAGCCTAGCCCAAGCCTCTAGGACTACTCTCTGACTAGGGCCGAGTACTATTATCGGTATATCGCCCCTGATCGGAGCTACGTCGGGGTCTTCCTGGGGTTTTAACCTATCCGAATACACTGTGATGACCTCGCCTGGACCGGTCTCAGCCTCTAGGTACAGACTGGTATAACAGCCATCTACCTGCCCCCCCTCTCTACATACCTCCGGGGGCTTGTAGCGGTCTAGGGCCTTCTCCGAGGTTAGGGGGATCATGGCTATCCTATGAGCTATTACCTCGTCGGCGAGAGCTGAGGTATTATCATAGAAGACAACGTGGTTCACGGCCATCGTTGGGACTTCCTCCAGGGAAGCCCTTCTAAGAGCGTTTGCGTACTCTAGTGGAACGTCCTTAAGTATTACGGTGATCTCGTCCGGGTTCCTACTAACTACCTCCACAGAGACCATGGCGTACCCCTACACCCTCCTACCGCGTCTTCCACCAGGTCTCCTGGTGGTATCATGGGGTATTGGTGTGACGTCCTCTATGCGGCCTATGATAAGGCCCGAGCGGGCTATAGCCCTTATAGCTGCCTGGGCTCCAGGTCCCGGAATCTTCGGCCCGTGCCCGCCGACCCCGCGTACCTTTATGTGGACAGCGGCTATTCCCTTATCCATAGCGTCCTGCGCAGCTCTGTAGGCTATCATCATGGCTGTGTAGGGTGAGGGCTTCTCTCTATCAGCCTTAACTACCATACCCCCGGACCAGCGTGAGACCGTCTCAGCACCGCTTAGGTCGGTTATGTGGACTATGGTGTTATTGAAGGAGCTGTATACGTGGACGACACCCCACTTAAGCTCACGTAGGGACATACCCATGAGGTCTCACCTAGCTAGTGGAACTCACCCTCCTCTCGTGGAAGGGTGAGGTTACTGCGTAATCCACTAGAGCCTCCTCCTCCCTAGTAACCAACCTACTGGGGGATCTTACTCTACGCCCGGCTATGGCTATGTGACCGTGGACTATTAACTGCCTAGCCTGGTGTATTGTCTTAGCTAACCCCTTCCTGTAAACTATTGTCTGGAGCCTCCTTTCCAGAACGTCTCTCACAGTAAGACTGAGGATATCATCGACTGTGGAGCTCTCACTATTCAGTAGACCTAGGTTATAGAGGAACCTGACCAAGGACCTCTCCCGCTCTCTCCTCTCCTCCTTCGGTAGTGATAGTATTGCCTTAGCCTTATCCCTAATCTTCCTCAGTATTGTCTGAGCCTTCCACAGCTCCCTCTTGTTCCTCAAACCGTACTGTCCGACTAACTCCATCTCCTCTATAAGTCTCTCCTTAATCCAGGGATGTCCAGGTCTTTCCCAGGTCTTCCTAGACTTCCTCGGATCCCCCATTTAACCACCTACTTCTGTTGCTTAGCCTTACCCTTAGTAACCCCCACTACAGGACCTACCCTACCAGTAGTATGCGTACGCTGACCCCTAACCTTAAGTCCCAGCGAGTGCCTGATACCCCTCCAAGACCTTATCCTGACCTCCCTCTCTATATCCTGCCGTGCTGCAAATATTAGGTCAGAGCCTATTAGGTGCCTATCCTCACCGGTTTCGTAGTCCTTCCGTCTATTAAGAAGCCACGCAGGTACACCGAACTTAGCCGGATCCTTCAAGAACTCCTCAATTCTACTTACATCTTCATCGCTGAGATACCCAACCCTCATCCGCGGGTCAAGGTCCAACACCACTATACAAGCATGTGCGATCCTAGGACCGACCCCCCTAATCTTCGTTAGTCCGTACCCTAGCGGTAGCTCCCCATTTATATCTACGTTAGCTATCCTCACGATGTGCCTAAACGACACCCTCCTCTACCTACTCCAAGAAACCTCAGAAGCTATTTAAGTTTTAACAACCCTACGGCCATGAGGAGAGCCCTAGGCACTAAGTACTTGCACGAAGGTCCAAAGTCCTGATCCTAGGAACGACCTGGTGGGCCCGCGGGGACTCGAACCCCGGACCTCCGCCGTGTGAGGGCGGCGTCCTAACCAGGCTAGACGACGGGCCCACAGCCGTGTTACATTATAGTAAGAGGGTCTAATAAGCTCATATATCGACAACCCGTTAAGCAGCTTAAAAGCTGTTTGGGGTATTCTTTAGGGAGGTGGCGGGGATAGGGCTATCGGAGCTCATAGAGATGTGGCAGAGGATACTAACGCTTTCGGAGAGACCTGAGTCTGATGAGTTCAGACTCCTAATCAAGGTCACGGTAGCGGCCCTCTTTCTTATAGGGGGTGTTGGAATAGCTCTACACCTACTACTTACCTTAGCCCAGGGAATGAAGCTTGGCCAGTAGTAGGAGTATACCGGTATCGCAGTTCGCCGTCCTGAGAACTATTGCCGGTAGGGAGGTAAGCGTAGCCTTAGTACTAGAGCTGAGGGCTACTGGTGAGAGCGGTATCTACAGTATCCTAGTACCACCCGATGTAAAGGGCTACATAATTGTGGAGGCTGAGGGGATCCACGTAGTTCAGAAGGCAGTGAGGGGGGTGAAGCACGTTAGGGGTAGGGTAGCGGGCTCTATAACGTTTGAGGAGGTCGAGAGGTTAGTTAGGGTTAAGTCACCGATCGAAGAGCTGAGGCCGGGTGATATCGTCGAGATAGTAGCCGGCCCCTTCAAGGGTCTTAGAGCAGCTGTTAGAACTGTGAACGTAGCTAAGAGCGAGGTGGAGGTCGAGATACTGGAGGCTACGTACCCACTAAAGGTTTTTCTTCCCGGTGATAGCGTAAAGTTAGCTGAGAGGAGGAGGTAGGAATGAAGGTACTTAGGCTAAGGGTACAGGCAGGTAAGGCCAGTCCAGCACCCCCCCTGGGTCCGACCCTAGCTCAGTACGGACTACCCGTTAACAAGGTCGTTGAGGAGGTAAACGAAGCTACTAAGGAGTATGCAGGTCTTGAGGTAACGCTAATCCTAAGGATTGATGAGGCTACGGGTAAGTACTCAATTGAGGTGAAGTCCCCAACCACTACGTCCCTACTTCTGAAGTACGCTGGTGTGCAGGAACCCTCCGGAGACCCAGCTCACAAGAAGATCGGTAACATATCCATCGAAGACGCAGTTAGGGTAGCCATAGCTAAGAGGAGGGACCTAAATGCTAGGACACTTAAAGCAGCTGTAAAGTCGGTGGTATCCACAGCTAGGTCAGTAGGTCTCACCGTAGAGGGTAAGGACCCTAGGGAGGTTCTGAGAGAAATAGATTCCGGAGTCTATGACGAGGTTTTTAAGAAGTACGAGGAGCTGTGGATTGGTGGTAGAGGTGCCGCTGACTAGGGAGGAGCTCGCGGGTGCCATACGTAGGGCTATAGAGCTGGGTAGGGGTAGGAAGTTTAAGCAGTCAGTAGAGCTAATATTCACCTTCAAAGGCTTCGATAAGAAGGCCCCTGAGATAAGGTTTAGGGATGCTGTAGTCCTACCGAAGGGCCTCGGTAAGCCGGTTAGGATTCTGGTAGTAGCTGACGGAGCCCTAAGACTCGCAGCTCAGAGGCTCGGCCTAGACACTCTCAGCCCCGAGCAGCTGAGGGGTATGAGTAAGAGGGAGATAAAGAAGATCGCCCGCAGGTACGACTGGTTCCTAGTATCCTCAGAGCTGATGTCCTTAGTAGGCAGGATTTTGGGGCCAGCACTAGGGTCTAGGGGGAAGGCCCCGATCCCTGTATCACCCCAAGCCCCCCTGGAGACCGTAGTTAAGCAGTACTTGTCAAGTACGTGGCTTAGGAATAAGGAGCAGAACTGGGTTGGCTGTAGGATAGGGACTGAAGACCAACCCATAGAGGACTTAGTGGATAACGCTATGGCTGTGATAGAGTTCGTAGGTAACAAGATAAAGAGACCCCTCGAGGGCTCCACTAGGATATTTGTTAAAACTACCATGGGGTTTCCGGTGGAGGTGTTCTACTCATGAGGGCTAAGACGCGTGCACAGCTGGAGAGGTTGATTAAGCTAGGCGAGTTCGAGGAGAGGGAGGCCCCCCTCCGTGAGAGCGTAAAGAGGAAGGCAGTTATCGTTGAGGAGATAAAGGGTCTTCTCAAGCAGTACCGAACGGTAGCTGTAATAGGTGTTGAGGGTACCCCAACTAAGGAGTCTAGGAGGGTCTACGATAGACTACGCTCACTAGGTTGTATAGTTAGACACTACAAGAACAGCCTAGTCTTAAGAGCTTTGAAGGAGTTAAATGCTAGGAACCTAGACTCGCTAGCTGCGTACCTAACGGGACCTAACGTATACCTATTCACAAACCTAAACCCCTTCGAGCTGGCTAAGGTCATAGAGGAGACGGTTGAGTATAGGTATGCTAAGCCCGGTGACACAGCAGTATTCGATGTAGAGCTCGGACCCGGGCCTACGGACATGAAGCCAGGTCCGTCGATGAGCCTCTTCGGTAAGCTAAGGATACCTATCCAAGTACGCGAGGGGCAGATCTGGATAGCTAAGGATACCAAGGTACTGAAGGCTGGTGACAAGATCTCGGAGGAGCTAGCGTCCCTACTGATTAAGCTGGGAGTCGCAGTAATACCTGTTAGAGCTAAGCTGAAGGTAATCTACGAGGAGGGTATAATATACACACCAGAGTCACTTAAGATCGACTACGAGGCCGTCAGGAAGAGCTTTGTTGAGGCTGTAACCTACTCGAAGGTGCTAGCCGTTGAGCTAGCCCTACCGATACCGGAGGTAGTACCGGAACTACTGGTAAGGGCCTTCAGAGCATCTGCGGAGTTAGCCTTCAGAACAGGCTACCTAACTCCCGAGACAGCTCCGGTGGTAATTTCGAAAGCTATTGGAGCCGCACTAGCCCTAGCTACGGCCCTCACCGGTAAGGTAGACCTAGGTATAGCTGTGGCTACTCCAGCAGCACCTACTGCAGCTGCGGCACAGACCCCGACACCTGAGAAGAAGGAGGAGAGGAGGGAGGAGGAGAAGAAGGAGGTTACTGAGGAGGAGATCGCTGAGGGTATATCAGCCCTCTTCGGCTAGGTACACACCTTAGAAGTTAGAGAGGTCTCCCAATTACACTTATACTACTGAAGGATGTCTTCCAGCTCACTTCAGAGGAGTCCGCCCACGGATTTGGGATCTACAGACTGAAAGCCTCGCCTTCAGGGTGGGGATGGGATAGAAAGGCTTATAGTTTCTCTCCGCTTGGCAGTCCCCAGTGATGAGGTCGGGTAGATGTGGTTGCCCCTAAGCTCACCGCTGGATGCGGGATCGCAACCACGTAGCGGAAACGTAGATGGGGGATCTCTGACCACCCCGACTACTCCGTAGATGGCAGGTGTAGACCCGAATAGATGCGGGAAACCTGTGAACCGCCCTAGGGGAACCCCCGCCCTCTAGGGCGGGGAGGAGGCCAGGGAGTTCTTCAGAGCTCTATAGTACCTTAACCCCGTTGAACGAGCTTAATACCTGACCAGGCTAAGGATTGGTGGCGTGATGAGAAGAGGGTCTGGTGATCTATGAACGCTGCTGGAAATGCTGATGCTCTTAGACGTAGGTACGTGTACGAGGCCTCTGCAGCCGTACTTGTGTGGTCTATAGTATTCTCGCTAGTACTTACGCAACCCCTAATCTACTACCGGGTCCCTAGGGGTAGGATGTTCTATGACGCTGCGGCTGTAGCGGCTTTAGTTGTATACGTAGCCTCTGTCGTGGTGGACCTTCTGAAGCTGGTTAAGCCGGGGGTTCCTGTAGCCGTATCTCTATCCTCGCTTCTACTAACTCTAGCCTACTACCTGAGGCTATCGTACGTGGTTAGGCAAGAGGGTACATCATTCCTAGTTCTACCCCTCCTTAATCTGATTAGCTTCAGTAGTGGGGCTTCGGTGATCTCCCTAGACCTAGGTCAGCTTGGCCTTCTAACTCTAGTTTACTACGTATTGCGTATGACTATCTCGAGGAGAGGTAGTACTTAAGCAATTCCACAAGCATATGTGGGGTGGTTTGGAGGTCCTCTGCACCCGGTGCTCCAGGCGTCAGGCCGTCTACTTTAGACGGCACTCCGGTGAGAGGCTGTGTCTAGGCTGTCTGTACAGGAGTATAGTTAAGGAGATTAAGAGGGCCTTCAGTACCGTTGGGAGCGTAGGTCCGGGGCTTAGAGTAGGCGTTCTAGTATCTGAAACCCTAGTCCTTGAGAGTGCTTTACTCCTCAAGGTACTAGGCGAAGTCGAGGAACGTTACAGTGGGCTAGCTATAGCCGTAACGTGCGGTGATGTATCGGAGAAGTACCTAGCTGTAGTTAGGAGGTACTCCAAGGATGTAGTACCCTGCCCCGAGTTGGGGGACTCCGAGATAGTCTGCGTAAGGCTTCCTAAGGGCCTGGACTGGTTAAGGCTAGACCTACTAGCCGTACCGGTAACTCTAGACGACCTACTGGAGTGCTTTCTGCGTAGTCTAGTCTACGAACACGAGGTACGTAATGTAGGTACCTACGCGGAGTTGCAGCACCTGAAGGTTTTCGCCCCCCTGCACAGAGTTCCTAGGGTCGACCTAGTCGCGTATGCTTTTCTAGCGGGAGTACTCGACGAGGTAAGCTGTACTAAGGTTAGGAGACCCCCGGACGCTATAGGTAAACTAGTCACAGCGATCTCCATTAAGCATCCGGAACTACTCTTCAGATTCCTCTACGGAGCTTTCAGTAGAGAGGACCTCAGAACTAGTGTACTAGGCAGAGGCATGGGGTGTTCGCAGGTAGGGAGCTCCCCGGTTTAATAGGTAGTGGAGTTATGCTACTCGGGTGCGGGGTTGTGGACTACAGAGGAGGTGGGGGAGTGGTCTCTAAGTGTGTTGTATGCGGCTACTCAAGTGATGGTGTGGTGCTGAGGTGCCCAAGATGCTGGGGGCTGGTTACCCTAGGGTACGAAGGACTTAGGTGGCGCGTTAACGAGAAGGAGGCTAGTATATGGAGGTACTCCAGCCTACTTCCGGAATTTGGTAGGAGGGTCTCCCTAGGGGAGGGTCTGACCCCTGTTAGGAGGGTAGGTACTATCTACGTTAAGCTGGAGACGACTAACCCTACCGGAAGTTACGCGGATAGAGCCTCATCTGTTCTAGCTAGCTACATAGCTTCAGTAGGTACGAGTAAGGTGCTGATTAGATATGCTGAGGACTTTACCTACTCCCTAGCGACCTACCTAAGGGGCTTAGTCGATGTCCAGGTAAGCCTACCTAAGCCGGCTGAGGTCGACCCCCTGGAGGTACTCTCGCTAGCCGAACTCGGCGTAGCTATAACCTTTGAAGGCGGGGAGAGCCTAGTTTACGAGAACTCCCTAACAGTTGAGGGACTTAAGACGATAGCTTATGAAATTGTTGAGAGGTCGGTACCGGTAGAGAGGGTGGTGGTACCGGTAGAGACGGGCCTCCTAGCGTTTGCCCTAGTGAAGGGGTTGAGGGAGGTCCGTGAGGCAGGTATCGACATAAACTACGAGGTTGTAGGTGCTGTAGTTGAGGGTGGGGAGAGCAATACCTTACTGAGCTGGATACCGGAGGTAAGAGTAGAGAGGGTGGACCTAGAGGAGGTCATAGAGAGCATGGTGCTCCTAGCTAAGAGGGGGATTAAGGCTAAGCTACTCTCCGCAGCGGCTGTAGCAGTAGCATCTAGGTTAGGCAGCAACCTAGCTGTTATAACCGCCGGGTACGGTAGAAGAAGGTTACGAAGACTCTGCACCAAATCTAAGGTCGGTAGGGAGGTGCTAAGAACTCTGAAGAAGCTTAACGAAGCAACAGCCTACGAGATCTGGTCTGAACTAGGTGGAAGGTTTAGCCTAAGAGGGGTCTACAAGTCCCTAGCCACCCTCGAGGAGCAGGGCCTGGTGTCCTATAGGTACATAGTGAAGGGTGGGAGAAAGGTCAAGCTATACAAAGCTCTTGATCGATAGGGTTTTACTAAATGTTCTGGAAGGTCAGTTAACCTTAAAAACTCCGTGACGGTTAGGTGTTTGAGCGCTCCGAGTTCAATGGTAACTAACGTGAGATTCGAGGAATTGGTGATGAAGCTCGAAAGGGATGAGCGGTGAAGAACTCGCGCAGGGCTGATGAAGTGCTACAGTTCTCATTATAGGAGCTACACACCCATACCTAGGGCATCCCCCTAACCTGGGTGAGGATCACAGTATAGAAGGCTCCGTTACAGCCTAGTGGGCCCGCGGGGATTTGAACCCCGGACCACGGGGACTTCCGCCGTGCGAGGCCTGGACCCGAACCCCGCATTCTGCCAAGCTAAACTACGGGCCCCCAGATAACCTCTTTACTAGACTAGCTTTTAAGCTACTTATCACCTCCGGTATGAGGTTAGGCTTCTCGACAAGAATTGAGGGAGAGACCTTGCTAAGGCTACTCCTAAGCTGCGTCTCCAGGAGCTCCTTAAGGGCTTCCTCAACTATGAATCTCCTCCTCTCCATTCTCTTTCTAAGTATATCCCCAGACACTCTTCGGGTACTTAGTAACCGATTTACCGTACTTACCAGTTCCCCTAGGTTGGTCCTATAGAGAGCTGAAACCTTTATCACGGGTTTACCCTTAACTAGGGACTTTACGTAATTGTACATCAACTCAGACTCCGGTATATCGGACTTATTTACTACGTAGAGGTCCCCTATCTCCATCATGCCGGCCTTAATTACCTGCACCTCATCACCAACTAGGGGCATTAGGACGACTACTACTAGGTCGCTGATCCTCAGGATGTCGGTGTTAACCTGACCTGCACCCGGGGTCTCAACTACTATGTAGTCGTAGCCTGCAGCTTCGAGGAGCTCTATGGAGACCGCGGCTCTTAGTGGTATTGACCTCTCGTTCTCAGCCCATACACTTCTCACAAAGGCCTCGTCCGGGAGGTAAGGCATTCTGATTCTGTTTCCCAGTATAGCTCCTCCCGACAAAGGTGATGAAGGGTCGACCAGTAGTGCTGCTACCCTGTAGCCATGCTGAGTCAGCTCCTTTATCATAGCTGAGATCAGCGAGGACTTCCCAACACCTTGAGGGCCTGTTACACCTATAACCGAGGACTGGGGTTCTCTAACAAGACAGGCAGAGTACCTGATTAAGGTGGTGAGAGAGTCGAGTTCCGCTAGTGAGAGGACCTTCGAGAGAGCTAGCCTATCCCTAAGCCTGTCGCACTTTACCTCTACCACCTACTCCCACCGAGGCTCCTCCTAAGAGCAGCTTACTGTGCTCCGAATAAGTATCTATCTAGGGGCTCGCTAGGTACGGGTACGTACTTCAGTCCAGACCCGGTAAGGGGTACTACTACGCGAGTACTCAGATCCTTAGCAACATACTTGGCTGCTGCGTAAGTAGCTGCACTACTCGGCTCTACGGGAAGTCCTAGGGAGTATAGCTCCTTAAGGGCCTCACCTATAGCTCTATCCCCAACGACAGCTACGTAGGGGGCTTTAGCTCGTAGAGCTCCCTCCACTATCTGCCTTAGCCTAGGTACTATGGTTAGCCTTAGAGCATCAGCTAGCAAACTTTTATCGGACTCCGCACACTCTAGGTAAACGGACCTCAGATATCCGCGTAACTTACTGTAGCCACAAGCTTCTACCGGGATTAGTGTAGGTACTTCGTCGATGAGGCCAAGCTCCCGCAGTTCCTCAAACCCCTTTAAGAGCCCTAGGAAGAGCGTTCCTGAGGCTACTGGGACAACAACGACCTCAAGATCCCTCCTTACTGAGTATAGCTCTAGGGAGATGTCCTTAATACCCTCTATGAAGAAGGGGTCAACTACGTGGCCTACGTAGAAACCACTAGTATCGCTTACAGCCCTCTTATGGGCCTCGTCCCTGGTTTCCGAGGTTACTACCTCGGCTCCGAAGGCCCTTATAAGCCTGAGCTTCCCCTGGGGTGCGTCCTTAGGTACGTACACCCTAGCCTTCAAGCCGGCCCTAGCTGAGTAGGCAGCTGTTGAGATACCGGCATTACCTGACGAATCCTCGATAACCATTCTAAACCCAAGCTTCAGAGCCCTGGATATCGATAGAGATGCTCCCCTGTCCTTGAAGGAGCCGGTGGGGTTTAGGAACTCCAGCTTGAAGAGGTAGTTGCCTAACTCTACAGTAGGTGTTCTACCCTCACCTAGGGTTACAAGCTTAAGACCATCTGGTACGAGGCTCTCCAGTCCTCCCCCCTCAGGTACCCGTAGCTCTGCCTTAAGTAGTAGGGGCTCACCGCACCGAGGGCAGGTATGCTGCTTAGCTAGTAGGTCCAGCTCAATCCCGCACCTAGGGCACCTCAGTACGTGCATACCCCTCCTCGGCTACCTCTAAGCAAAGCTTTTAAAGCTCCGACCTCTATGAGCAGGGGTAAGAGGGGCGTGGAGTACATATACGCCTCACTACTCTTACACGCAGCTGGGCGGCAGATCACGGAGGAGTCCCTGAAGAAGGTACTCGAAGCAGCAGGTGTAGCTGTCGACGAAGTCAGGGTAAGAATGCTCGTCGCAGCTCTGAAGGAGATAAACATAGGTGAGGTCATAAAACAGGCCATGGTGGCAGCTCCGGGGGTTCAGGCACTCCCAGCAGCACCTACTGCAGCTGCGGCGCAGACCCCAGCACCTGAGAAGAAGGAGGAGAGGAGGGAGGAGGAGAAGAAGGAGGTTACTGAGGAGGAGATCGCTGAGGGTATATCAGCCCTCTTCGGCTAGTGAAAGTTAATGGTATCTCTAGATGATAAGGATAGGGCTATAATAGCTTTATTGGCTAAGAACGCTCGAGTAACTATAACCTCCATAGCTAGGGACCTTAAGATCTCGGACGTAGCTGTTAAGAAGAGAATTGAAAAACTCGAGAGGAGAGGGATTATCTTAGGTTACCGCATAGCCGTTAACCCGAGGGCTCTAGGTTACGAAACAGTAGCTATAGTAGGGGTTAACACCGAGCCCGGTAGGGTAATTGAGGTAGCTGATGCGCTAGCTAAAAGACCAGACACAACTTTCGTTGCAGTTACCTCAGGAGATCATGAGGTACTAGCTGAGATATGGGCTAGGGATACCAAGGACATGATGGCTAAGATAAAGGAGATCGAGAGCTTAAGCGGTGTAACAAACGTTTACCCAGCTTTCATCGTTGATGTAGTTAAGCACCACACGTGCATTCCCGAGGAGTTTATCTCCAGAAGTAGTCAGACCACCAAAGAGACTGAAAAGTAGCATATTGTGGCGTAGAACGTACTATCCTACACGACCAAGGTCGAGGACTCATTGTATGTCGTTTCGTAGCCGATTAGGGTTGGATTTATAAGCTCTTTTCTCTTTTCCATCTATTATCATGGAGCTCGCCTTGGCTATGGGAGCTGCGCTCCAAGCCTAGGTGGGTTTAACTTAGATGGGAGCCCCGTGCCGTTGGGCTCGACAGCCACCCACAACTCCACAGGGATCCCAAAGACCCTGTGGACGGGGTGGAGGTCCCTAGGTGCGATGAGTGCTAGGGTAACTAGCCCTAGCTCTCCTTGGACGTTATTACGAGGGTCGAGCCATCGTTTAGGATCAGTACAGTTTCCTCGGCCTGGGCTACGTAACTTCCCGGAATATCGCTGAGTACTGGGTAAGCTACCAGGTACCCCCTCCTAGCTAGCTCTAAGAGGATCCCCCTAAAGTTCTGGAGACCGAGTTCTGAGGCTAGCTCTGGGAACCATCTCTCAGTGAATGGGAGGGTTTTCACCTTCTCGTAGACTCTCCTAATCACCTGTGCTTTCTGGGTGTTTTGCTCGATATCTAAACGCCTCACCGCGTATATGTACACCCTCCTCTCACTTGAGACAAGTCCCCGACCTGTGGACGCGAAGGGCTCTATAGCGTAGGCTACTGAGGTTCTGAAGCGTGCTAGGTTAAGAGTTTCCCTGTAGTTCGGTACCGTCTCACCTGCGTGTACTACGTAGCGGTCGAGGCTGTGCCCGCTAAGGTTCTTAACTACCTTAAAACCTCTACTCCTGATCGATCTCTCTATCAGAGCCCCTATGTCAGAAACCCTAACCCCGGGTTTAACGTGCCTCAGGGCCTTCTCTAGGGCTTCGTTAACTGCCTCTACGAGACACGTCATTCTCCCCGAGAAGTCTAATGTAATAGCGGTGTCCGCGATAAAGCCGTTAACGTGTACCCCTATATCGACCTTCACAACGCTCTCCCCAGGGATGACGCTCTCCTCACCTAGGTAAGCCGTTCTATGTGCTGCCTCGGAGTTTATGGATATGTTTACTGGGAAAGCAGGCATACCGCCTAACTCTACTATGTAGTTCTCTAGGAGGTCAACTACTTCAAGGATGCTGACCCCCGGTTTAACCTCCTTAGCAGCCCTCTCCTTAACTCTGGAGGCTATCCAACCAGCTCTGATGTAGCTCCTTACATCCTCCTCAGACAGGGTTTGCATACCCTAACCGCATGTAGTACCCGCAAAGAGCAAATAACCTACTACCCTAAGACTCGCCGAGGCTTTAACCCTCACCGGGGATTGATAAGTTAATCCGAAGTCAGGGTAAACTAGTAGCTAGGGGCTTAGGAGGAGCGTCAGAGAACTGTCAGGCGGGGATTCTAAGCTGTCACAGATCGCTTAGCGGCAGATCTCATCATCCGTACTAACACTAACCTTCTAAACTTAAATAGCTCAGTTGAACCTCATGATTATCGTTGGCTTAGAGTGACTTGACGTCGGGAACGGGTTCTGTGTGTAGATATAGGGGGCTTACACCTAGTAGCTTGGGTGAAACACTGAGCAAGCCCCAACCCAAGGACGTACCTCTACCGGAGGGTAAGACCCAGGTAATATGCGTAGTTGGCCAGCTCATCGGAGCTAACTACGTTAGGGCTCTCTGTGCAGATGACCAGGTTAGGGTTCTCAGGATACCGGGTAAGTTCAGGAAAAAGGTGTGGATAGCTCCGTTAGATGTAGTCCTAGCTGAGTTATGGGCTGAGGTTAGCGATAGGGGGGATATAGTATACAAGTACTCCAAGGACGAGAGGAAGAAGCTAATAGAGTACGGCTACCTAGACCCAGGACTCATAGAAAGAGCTGGTGGTATGGTATAGCAGGTGGGAAGGACTTAGACAGATTTCTAGATGAGTACTACAGGCTAACGGGTAAGGAGCCTAGGAGAACTGATAAGGACCTCTTTGAGGTTGTTGAAGAGGTATTCGATGCAGCAACCCTTAGAGCTCTCCTAGAGTTAGTCCGCAGAAGAGTTATCTTCGAGCTTAAGGGCGTTGTTAGTGCGGGTAAGGAGGCTAGGGTATACTGGGGTAGGGACTTCGAGAGGAGGGATATCGCAGTTAAGATATACCTAACTACGTCGGCCGAGTTCAGGCGGGGGTTGATCAAGTACCTTGAGGCCGACCCGAGGTTTGCTGGGAGAATTCCTAAGTCGACTAGGAAGCTCTACTCTACCTGGGCTAGGAAGGAGTTTAGCAACTACATGAGGATGTACAAGGTAGGGGTATCGGTACCTAAACCCGTAGCTGTGTACGAAAACATACTCGTCATGGAGTTCATAGGTAAGAACGGGAGACCTGCGCCTCTACTTAAGGAGGTGGACCTAGACCTAGATACCCTCACACAGATATTCCACGCAGTTATGGAGGACGTGAGGAAGTCTGTCCTAAGAGCTAGGCTAGTCCACGGGGACCTAAGCGAGTACAACATAATGGTGTGGCAGGGGAGGCACTACATAATAGACGTTAGCCAGGCAGTAACTCTAGACCATCCGAACGCCCTCGACTACCTGTACAGGGACATATCGAACATCGTTAGGTTCTTCAGTAGGCAGGGGGTCGAAACCCCGAGACCCGAGGACATATTCAGAGAGATTGTCAGCAACCTCCAGTAGCGTTTTCCCGCCAACGGTACTTGGTAATATCTGTGTGTACCTGTAGTTCCGCTAGCGGGGTTGGGCCTCGGTGCGGGCTCATTAGCTTCACCCACACCCCATGGGCCCCGCCGAGCCCAACACCACGGAGCTCCCATCTGAGTTCGTAGGCTGTTACAGATTTGTCGATATGTTTGGGTATCTGTGAATACCTTGAATATCTGTAAATACTTGGTATCGTAGAGTAGCGTTTAAATACCCCTACTCCTACTGTAGTTACGTAGATGATCCGCTCTGCGATGACCCTGCCACTAGGTCAGGTGTTTCCTAAGGAACATGGTAGCGTAGAGGAGGTACCTAGACAGTGCCTCTGCATCTAAGCTTATTGCGTGTCCTATTTCTGGGATCACGTGTAGCTCGAAGGGCTTACCGAGTTCCATCAGCTTGTAGGCGAATTTCATTATTGGTCTCAGCGGACACCTAGAATCGTTCTGTGGGTGCACTATGCATATAGGGGATCTGAGATTATGTACGTACGTAATAGGGGACCTCTCAATGAAGAGCTCCTTCCGCCCGGCGAACAGGATCTCGTCGTATTTCTTGAAGTACGCGTCAGCGAGTTCGTAATCCTCGACCCAGTCAGTAACTCCAGCACCTGCAACCCCGCACCTCCACAGCTCTGGGTACTTAACCATAGCCATGAAGGTCATGTAGCCCCCGTAGCTGTAACCCACTATAGCAACCCTACCGGGGTCCGCGATCCCGTTATTGATAGCCCAGCGTGTAGCGTACACCACATCCTCTAGGTCCCCACCACCTGGATCCCCAAGGTCTAGCTTTCTAAACCTCTCACCGTAACCCGTAGACCCCCTGAAGTTAGGGGCTACTACGTGGTAACCTAGAGAGGTTAGTAGTAGCAGTATAGGGGACCAGGAGTCAGCTACCTCAGCCCACGGACCTCCGTGTGGGTAGACAACTAGGGGGCCTGGCTTAGAGTTCCTTGAGCTAACTAGGACGTACGTAGGTACCCCAACCCCGTCGAAGGATGGTACCTCAACGTATGTTACCTCAGCTAGGGAGTCAACTACCTCCTTAGGGACCTTGCTTCCAACTACTATAGAGTAGGTACCCGACCTGATGTCAACTCTCAGAACTCTTGGGGGATCCCTCAGGGATGTATGGGTAACGTAGGCGTGATTCCCGTAGACCTCCGCACTCAGTACCATACCCTCAGGAGTCTTCACCTC
>JAJHQJ010000050.1 GCA_020833415.1 Desulfurococcaceae archaeon
GAAGATCTTCTTAAACCTACTTCCATTACCGTAGACTAACCTGAACACGCCACCACCAAGACAGAGTACTGCCTAAACTATTAAAAACGGTAAGGAGTTTTTACAACTGAAAGCCTCGCCCTTTAGGGCGGGGATGGGTTGAAAGCTTATAAGCTCTGTGTCGATGTTTCTTGATTGCCCTCAAGCCCTCCGGGGATGCGGGATCGGCAGCTACGTAGCGGAAACGTATATGGGGGGATCTCCGACCACCCCGACCGCCCCCCAGATGACAGATGTAGGTCCGAATAAATGGGGGGAACTCGTGAGCCGCCTAAGGGAACTCTCGCCCTTTAGGCGGGGAGGAGGTCAGAAACATACAGACCCCGAACAGTCTCAAGTACTTATCGAGAAGGAAGCACTTGAAGATGTGTAGAGTTCCAACCCCCTGAAAGCCCTTAAATGACAGGTGTAGCCCTGAATAGAGGGGGCTGATGAGCTGTCCCAGAGGTGTCCCCACCCTTCAGGATAGGAAGGAGGTCAGAGCCTTAGGTTTAAGCTAGGGTCGTGTTATTTAGTGCTGTGGGGTCACAGGATCTCGAGTAGGCGTTCGCACCCGCTTAGGATCCTGGAGACCACGGTCCAGGTGTCCAGGGGTTTTCTGTATATAGAGTACGTGTACTTCGCGTAAGACTTAACTACCGGGCTGAAGTCCCCGTGCTGAAACCCCCCTATTACTATTGGGAGACCTTCTTCGAGAGCCTTTGAGCATACCGCCTCCGGCCTCTCTCCTACTCCGCGTTCATCTAGTAACACTATACCGCTTACCTCCAACTCCTGCAGAAGCTTGGGGAAACTGAGTGCTACAACCTCTATCAACGGCTTCTCGCTATCTGGGGGTACCCTCCCGTATTTAAATGCCTGCTCTATCAGACCCACGAACCTCATGTAGTTCCTAGGTATTCTAGTCTTAGGATCTACGAAGAGTACGTAGTCCCCTATTGTGTGAACTACTACCCTAAGCCTGCCCTCTAGGTTCAGAGGCGATGAGAGGGCTTCTAAAAGGCTTATGTGAACTATGTCAGGTCGACCCCGCTTCTCTCTATTGGGTAGGTTCTTCATAGCGTGGTAATGTACGGATATATCCAGCAGGGTCTCCAGGGGGCTTTTACCGCGGCGCGCAGCCCACTTTCTGACTGAGGGGTGCGAAGCTATTTCCTTTGGGACTGTCTCAAGGGAGGACTCAGCTAGTACTAGTACCACCTCACCACGGGATCTAGCTATGGTCACCACCCACGCTTCCTGAGAATGAAGACACGTCCCCTGACCGTAACGACCTCGGCATCAACGGCTCTAGCCACATCACCGGCAATCTCATCCACGGTCTTCCCGGAGACTGTGAGGTAAGACTTCAGCACCCTGATCTTGATCGTCCCCTCCTCCTTAAGTCTCCTCTTCACCTCGTTAATTAGACCTCCGTGTAGCCCTCCCTTACCTATCCTAACTGAGGGTCTACCGTGTACCGCCTCCACTACACTCCTCCTAGGCACCGAAACCTCCAGCTATCAATCCCTAATTCAATACTAATAAGTCCGGTTGAAGATCCTTCAGTTCCGAGACGAAGCTCCCAGCCTTAACGAGGGTTAGCCGAGGGTCTCGGCTCGCTGAAGCTCTTCCGCTATTAAGCTCTTAACCTCATACCTATGTATTCGCAGAAGATGTAAGTAGAGGCCCTTCCTACTGAAGGGGCCCTTACCACAGAGTCCGCAGTGCAGCTCTCCGTTAACAACCCTAGGTAGTTGCTTAGACGCTCTCTCCAGTGCTTTCCCTATAACGCTCTCGAAGCTTGAGGGAGTAGTCTTCAGCTTAAAGTTCCTTACCTTAAACCCCACCGCCATCCTTATAGCCACGTCAACAAGCTTTTCAGAGAGTACATCTATGCTATGTGCGGTCAGAGCCACCACCCAACCCCCCGATCGATATAGCTAAGGTCGTTAGAGCTACCTGCAGTGCTATGGCTGGAGTTAAAGGTCCTATCTCAGCTAAGAGATTCTCACAGCCGTCTATATGTAAAGTTAGGCAGGTGAGCTGCAACATGTTCAGAGCATCGCCTCCAGTTAACCTCCCAGAGGTTAGGGCTTGCCTGTAATCGATGAGAAAACTCAGGAACTCCTCTAAGGAACTATCAGGAAGGTCTAACTCCCATAGGGGTACCCTGATCCGCTGAGCTATAGACGAAGCTAACCCCGATACGTAGGTACCCTCAATAGCTAAAACCTCGATAAACCTACCTACGTAATCTCTAAGAGCCTCTACTAGCTCGTCTACGTATTCGCTATAACCTAGAGCCTTAGTAATGGCAGTAATGGAGTTAGTTAAAACTATACTCCGTACTAGGTCGTACAGATGTGATACCTCCACCTGCGATGATGTCTCGATACCTAAGCTACTAGCATCCGATAAGTAGCCCACGACCTCAACCAGCAGTACTCTAACGGTCTAGAAACTCTAATTACTCAAGTACTTAACCTAGATAGGTACCCCGTAAAGACTCTCGTAGCTCCCGGGGTAATACCTAGGCATCTCCCTAAGGTATTATGGGGTGCCCTCCTAAAAACCAGACCTATGAGTAACTTAGCTAACAGATCTACGTAGGAAAGGGCCTAGCAGAGCTCCTCGATTACGCAGGTACCTGGTTCTCAGGTACTCTTCCTGAGTAAGTACAGTAGCAGTAGACCTCTGCGGACCAGTAGTTAGCTGGAAACTCAGTACCTGAGATAGGACCGTTCCTCCCGCCCTAAAGAGCGAGGCTCTTAGTTGTAAGTTAAAATCTCTACCACCTCGACTTAGCTGGAGGACGTGCTGAGGTGGGCTAGGTGAGGTACGTAGCTATAGTTAAGGACCCGGTGCATAACTACATAAAGCTATTCGAACACGAGAAGTGTATAGTTGATACATCACCGTTTCAGAGACTTAGGAGAATCCTCCAGTTACCTACGTCGCAGTTCGTCTATCCATCGGCAACGCATACGCGCTTCTCCCATTCTTTAGGTACGATGCACGTAGCTGGTGTATTTGCTGAGAACCTCTACTCAGACATACCTGAAGGCTCTGAAAGAAGTAGGCTTATAGCTCTAGCTAGGCTACTGGGCCTCTTACACGATATAGGTCACGGACCCTTCTCCCATACCTTCGAGGACCACGTCCTAGTACGCTTCGGGGTTAACCACGAGGTCATGGGGGGTAAGCTCATTAGGGAGCACTCGGAGATAGTTAAGTGTCTTGAAGAGTACGTAGAGAAGGAGTACAACGTTACGGTAGAGCAGCTAGCTAAGGCTGTGGAAACCCCTATACTTGAGGAATGGCCCCTTCGGTCTAAGGTAGGTGACTACTCGGAGCTAACCCTCTACTACACTATTAAGGGACCCTATAGCGCGGACATAGTCGATTACCTACTCAGGGACTCCTACTATACCGGAGCTAACTACGGGCTTGGACTGGACTGGACCCGCCTAGCCTATCACTCCAAGGTATTTGGAGACTCTATAGCTCTCGAATATAAGGCTAGGGACGTTCTCGACCATCTTCTACTAGCTAGGCTCTACATGTTCAAGACAGTTTACTACCACAAGACCTCCAGGGCTTTCGATAAATTAATAGGTACGATGCTTCAGAAGTCCATCGATACTCTAAAGATTCCTGAAGCTATTGAGAGGGCAGAGCTCTATGGTGAATTGGACGAAGGCTACGTACTGGGTAATCCAGAGGTTAGAAAGCTTGAGGAGGCGAAGTACCTACTTAGGAGAGAGGTCCCTTACAAGCTCGTGTACGAGGTAATACAGCCCCTTGAGAGGGTTTCGGCAACTCTAATAAAGATAGGTAGGAGCTTCATAGAGAACGTGATTAGCGGGGTCTTCAGTGAAATAACCGGGATTAAGGATCCGAGTGCGGTATTCGTAGATAGCCCGCGGCTACCGACTAACCCCATGTTTGAGGAGGCTGAGATAACTGTCCTAATGCCTAACGGATCAGTGACTAGGGTACCCATAAGGGAGACTGTGGCTGGTATGATGCCCCACGAAGTCAGCTTCTTCAGAATCTACATACATAGAAAGTACGTGGAGTACCTAGATAGGCTTAGAGCCAGAGTTGCTACACTCTTCGAGGGGGGAGAGGCCTTGAGACCCTTCTTCTAGCTAACGTCCTCGAAGTCTATCCTAAGTCTCCTAGCTATCTCGTAAGCTCTCTCGATCTCCTCTCTCGTAGGTCTCCTAGCTATCTCCCTGTAGTTCTCAGGTCTTCTTAGAACTAGGTACTCGGGTCTGTACTGATCCATAACGTTAACTAACGCGGTTGGGCAGTTCTCCGAAATCCAGGTCAGTACTCTCTCAGTACAGCAGTCTATGTGATTAGGCATAACTAGGTGCCTTATTATTATCGGGTCCCCACTACTGCAGATAACCTTTAGGTTCCTGGCTACTACGTCGTAGTAGTCCCTAACCAGAGATAACCTGCTAGCACACGTGTTGGTACCGTACTTGAAGTCCGGTAGCCATATGTCTATAACGTCTCTAAGTAGCTCTAAGGACTCCTCAGTTAGGTACATGTTACTGTTCCACAGCTGCGGTACATTGTACTTAACGTACTTCAAGGAGCTTAGTATAGTGTATATGTTGGGAGTAGGTTCCCCACCTACGTGGTTTATGTTTCTAGCACCTTCTCCCCTAAGGTAGTCCTGAATTGCAGCCAACTCCTCGGCAGAGACCTTTAACCCGCTGTAGGGGTGTTCTTGGGATATATCATGGTTCTGACAAAAGACGCACCTGAAGTTACAGCTTCCGTAGAAAATAGTCCCACTTGGTACGAGTGGGGGCTCCTCACCTATGTGAAGGAAGTATGAGGCTACATAGGTCTCGTTAGCTAGGCGGCAGAAGCCTCTCCTACCGCTTAGCCTATCTACAGAGCACCTCCACTCACAGAAATGGCAATTACTCATAATCCTCCTAGCTATCTCGATCTTAACGTCTAGGTAGCTTACCTTGGGCTTCTCAAGCTTCTCTACATCCCTCAGGGATAACCTGAGCTCCTTAGCCTCTGCAAAGAGTCTTGAAAACTCCTTGGAGAGCTCCCTATGAAGATTCCACAGTTCCTCCAAGCTGAGTCCACTAAGGCCTCCTTCAGTACCTACGTACCTAGCTATTACGAACTTAGCTGGAACTCTGTTAATCATTACATTATAGTACCAGGATAGCTTCTCCCTAACAACCCTACTCCTCCAGACGGTCACAGAGTCCGGTCTAACTAACTCCCAGTACTTTATAGTCCCCCCAACTACCCCTGACTAGGTAGCTCTTAAAGGTCTGCTAGCTCTACGAGTTATAAAGCCCGGAGTAAACCATATTCAGGTGCAACTATGGCTTCGCCTAGGGAGGTAGTGCTCAAGGCTCTTGAGGAGGGTCGGAATAAGCTCTTAGAGCACGAGGCGTACGAGCTCCTAGGCTACTTCGACTTACCAGTACCTAAGTTCGGCCTAGCTAAGAGTCCCGAGGAGGCTGTAGAGCTTGCTGAGAGGATAGGGTACCCAGTTGTTCTAAAGATAGTGAGTCCAGACATAATCCACAAGTCTGACGTCGGGGGTGTCATAGTGGGCGTAGCTACTGGTAGCGATGTACTTAAGGCCTTCGAGAGAATAGAGACCAACGTTAAGTTGAGGGCGCCCAACGCTCGGGTTGCCGGTATCCTGGTTCAGGAGATGGTTCCCCAGGATCTCGAGGTTATCGTTGGGGCAACCAGAGATGCGGTCTTCGGCCCGGTAGTGATGTTTGGGCTCGGGGGTATCTTCGTGGAGGTACTGAGAGATGTCTCCTTGAGGGTAGCCCCAATTACACGTTACGATGCTGAGGAAATGCTTAACGAGATAAAGGCCTCCAGTATCCTTAGGGGCTACAGAGGCATGCCTCCAAGGGATCGTAATGCCCTCATAGACATTATAGTAAAGACCGGTAGGGTGATGCTGGAGGTTCCGGAGGTTACGGACATAGACCTAAACCCAATAATGGCCTTCCCAGAGGGTAGGGGTGCTAAGATAGCTGATGCCA
>JAJHQJ010000016.1 GCA_020833415.1 Desulfurococcaceae archaeon
ATGCCGTGGGGTCCCCGGGCATTACCCTGAATAGAAAGAAGGCTATGCTTACCAGTATGAAGAAGGAGACTAGGGTCTCCAGGGCCCGCCTAGCGGCGTACCTAGGGAGGCTCAGGGCGACCACCTGGAGTCAGGAAGGTGCGGATACGAGGTAAAAACGGTTAAGCTTTAGCATCACCTAGCACTCCTCCTACCTAGGAGGTACATAGCTACGCCTACTAGGACTACGGCTACTACAGCAGCTACTACAACCTCCGGGGGTGTGTAGGCCTCCCTAACTACCTCCCTAACGGTAGTGGTCTGCACTGCTGTAGTCGTCCGTATGGCTGTTACCGTCAGGGCCACCGTAACGGTTGTAGCCACCGGCGTGGTTGGGGGTGGTGTGGTGGTGATAGGCCTCTCCAGCTTGGTGTAGGGTAGTTCGGCCGGGATCCCCCTGAAGTTACCGTTAATGAGGGTCCAGAAGTTTAGGGCACCCCCGGGCATGTCAACTACGCCGGCTAGCTCCCTCCTGTAGACCTGTATCCAGTACCTAACGTAGATCGGTAGTATCGGCAGCTCCTCGGCTAGTATCGCCTGGAGCCTCTTGTACAGCTCGGCCCTCCTATAGTCGTCCGGCTCCCCCTCGGCTTTCCTAAGGAGATCCTCGAACTCCTTATTTACGAAGCCCCACGGGTTATTCCCCCCGGGTACCGCCTGCTCCTCTACGTAGAAAGCTGAGTAGTACCACGGCTGGAAGTTAGCGTCGTTCTCTATTATGTATATCTGGAACTTCTGCTGGTTGTAAACGTAGTCCACCATGGTGTCGAAGTCTAGGGGTACGTTCCTAGCCCTCACACCTACCTTAGCTAGGTTCTCGACGAGTACGTCGCATATCCTAACCCTAACCGGGTCGTACTCCGGGGAGTATATCGTGACCTCGAACTTCCTACCGTCCGGTGCCTCCCTCCAGCCATCGCCGTCAACGTCCTTGAAGCCGGCCTCGTCCAGTAGCCTAGCCGCCTCAGCTAGGTTGTAGTCGTACCTAGGTACGTCCTTGTTTACCCAGAACTCGAAGCCTGGGTGGACGTAGGTGTAAACGGCCTCCGCGTAGCCGAGCATCAGGTTCTTAACTACGAAGCCCCTGTCTAGGGCGTGGGCTACGGCCTTCCTAAAGTTCTTAACACCCGTAATGGGGTCGCGGAGGTTGAAGCCTATGAAGCCTACGTAGACGTCCGGGCTCTTAGGTACCACTAGCTTGGGGTCGGCCTCAGCCTCCGGTAGTACCGCGTAGGGGGCCGTCCACATCATTATGTGGGCGTCGCCCTTCTTCACAGCCAGGTACTGGGCCTCGTCGGTTGCGTAGACCTTGAATATGAGCCTGTCAGCCCTCGGGAACCCGGACTTGAAGTACCTGGGGTGCCTCACCAGGTCGAGTAGCTCCCCCTCAACCCACCTAACCAGCATGTAGGGACCTGAACCTATCCTCAGGTGCCCGTACCTACCTACGAACTCCCTAACCCTTGAGGCTACCTCAGCCGGCTCGGTAGCCTCGATCCGGGCCAGGACCCTACGTACGTCGTCGGGGCTCAGCGGGTTGAAGTACGTCGGGTCGTCGAATACCTCAGCTACGTGGCTCCACACGTGCTTCGGTAGTATGATTATGTAGCCGAAGGTCCTCAGGAGCCAGGCGTTGAACCTGGATAGGTAGATCCTGAAGGTATACCTATCAACAAGCTCAACCCTCTCCACGAACTCGACCTGCGGGTACCAGGACGGTGGCTTGTACCTCCTGTAGAACTCTATCGTGAAGACGACGTCCTCGGCTGTCAGGGGGTTACCGTCGTGCCAGTAGGCGTTCTCAACGATCCTGAAGAGCCATACGAGACCGTCCTGGCTACGCTCGTACCACGAGCACAGCCACGGGTGGGGCTCCAGGTCCGGACCCTCCCTGAACAGCCTATCGTACATCACTAGGTTGAGCCACCAGTCGTACCAGGTCTCCTCCTTAAGCGGGTTGGGGTTCTTGATGTACTTCATGGAGGCTACGATCAGGGTCTCCTCAGCGCTGACCCTAGGTATCCACGTAAGGCTGGCCAGAACTAGGGCTAGGATAGCTAGGACGCAGAGGAACCGCCTAAGTCCCGACAAACTACCACCAACCAACCCTTGAGCCAGGGTTAAAAACCTTTTGACGGTATCGACCGTACGTACCCCTGAGATCGATGATTAAGAACCCCCTGTACTTTAATTCCCGTCCCCACATACGGATACGGTATCCATATGGTAGGTGTCAGGATCGTTGGAAGCTGGAGCCCTCGGGAGTGGCTTGATACTAGGGTAGTTGAGCTGGTGATCTTCATAGCCTCTACTAGGGTCTCGACGATACCCGGGATAAGTGCTGCCGGCCCATCCCCGGAGGGGACCCTATACACTCCAGCCCTAGATACCGAGTACCTAGTCCTCGGTAGACCCAGGTCTGCAGATGCTATACCGGTAACCCCCGACGGTATACCGACCCCGGCTGTCATTACGAGGGCCGTCCTAGGGCTAACCGGGCTTAGGGTGGTGGTAGCTGACGTGGGGTCCTACGTAAGGCCGAGGATCCCTGTGGTGGTTGTCCCGGGCGGGGTTACGGGTGGTAGGGTCGATGTGGAGGACGCGCTACCCAGAGGTAGAGCTAGGGAGCTCTTCGAGAACTCGGCAACGCTGGGTAGGATGCTGGGCTCCCCCGGTGTGTTACTGGTCGTCGGCGAGTCCATGCCTGGTGGTACTACGACAGCCATGGCCACCATGGAGGCCCTAGGCTTTAGGGCCGCTGGTAGGGTTAGTAGCTCATCACCGAGGAACCCGCACGACATTAAGGTGAGGGTCCTCCGGCAGGCCCTGGAGAGGTCCTCCCTAAAGCCCCCGGTAGGCGACGTCTTCACGGCCATCGACGCCCTCGGCGACCCCCTACACGTATCTATAGCGGGCTTCGTAGCTGGAGCCCTGGAGAGGGGTTCCAGGGTCTTACTAGCGGGTGGTACGCAGATGGCCGCGGTCCTAGCGATCCTGAAGAGGCTAGGGCTTGAACTAGGTGGTAGGGTAGCTATCGGGACGACCAGGTGGGTCGTCGAGGATCGGAGCTCAGACCTAGTCGGGCTTGTAGCCGAGATAGCCCCTGAGGTACCGGTACTCTACTCAACCACGAGCTTCGGGGACTCACCGTTCCGGGGTCTACGGGCCTACGAGGAGGGTTACGTAAAGGAGGGTGTTGGGGCTGGCGGCTGCCTAGTGGCGGGCTCCCTGATCTACGGGCTAGGCCTAGAGGAGATCAAGAGGGCTATCTACGAGGAGTACTCGAGGGTGCTCGACCTTGCTGAGAAGAGCCGTAGCCGCGGTTGAGAGACCCTCCGAGGACATAGCCGTCGTAAGGCTCTCCAGAGCTGCGCAGGTGGTGTCTACAGTACCGCCTGTACTAAACCCGGAGGGCCTTGTCGAGTCCATAGTCTTCGCCAGGGTCCCCGAGGACTTCAACCCGAGGAACTTGCTGGAGTACTACAGAGGTGTGCTGGGGTCTACCGGTATCGATAGCGGTGTGGTACTACTGAGCGCCGTACCACCTAAGGAGCTAATCGAGGTAGAGCTGCCGGGGGTGGGTGCCGAGGTCTTCCTAACGGTCTCGGCGGAGCCCCCAACCTGCCTAGGATCACCCCACGTTTACGAGCCGATGCGCGCTGGTACGGTCAACATAGCTGTAGTAGTTGAGGAACCGCTAGCTAGGTCGGCCATGGTCGACCTGCTCAGAACCGTTGCTGAGGCTAAGGTAGCTGCCTTCTCGGACTCCCTAGTTAGGTGCGAGGGTAGGGCGCTCGGTACGGTCTCCGACGCTATAGCGGTTGTAAAGCCTGCGGACCTACCCGAGGAGATCCTGTTCAGCGGTCCGGCAACTAGACTGGGGAGGGCCGTAGCTGAGGCTGTCTACAGGGTGGTGGTATCCAAGGCTTTCTCTGTAGACCGCGGGGAGCTCCTCAGGAGGGTTACCGGGCTTGGGGTTGGGGACGTCCTGGAGCTATTCTCCCAGGTCTACTCGAGGGCTAGTATCCCAGGTCTAGGCGTCGAGGAGGCTAGGGAGGTAGCTAGAAGGTACCTAGACAGGATACTGGAGGACCCCAACGTCTGGAGCTTCCTCATAGCCGCTAGGGAGCTCGATCTCCACGGACTCTCGGGGACTATACCGGGTATTGGAGCCGGGGAGTTCAGGGGGGACCCGGTGAGGCTGGTCGCCGATGAGGTACTCGGTACGGCCCTATCGCTGTACCTAGCCGGGCTTAAGGGCCTATTCTCTACGTACTGGGTCGAGAGGTTGAAGGAGCGGGGGGACCTCGGCCACGGGAGCCTACACCCGTTCGAGGATGACGTAGTCTCAGCCTTAGTTGGCTCGCTACTGACTAAGCTCCTCGAGGAGGGTCGCTGAGTGCTTAGCGGAGTACCTACCTGCCTGGTTATGGCCGGCGGGCGTGGGGAGAGGTTCGGGAACCCGTGTAAGTTCATGGAGGAGGTCTGCGGGGAGAGGATTCTGCTGAGGCTACTCCACCAGCTCGACGAGCTGTGCCGGTGGGTAGTCATCGCGCTGTCACCACGCACCCTCGACTGCGCTAGGGAGTTATGTAGGGAGTTGCACTGCCTAGTACTACCGGGGCTGGGCTACGTTGAGGACCTCTCCGCAGTACTACCGGCCCTGAGGAAGCCGGTACTCGTAGTTGCCGCAGACCTCGTAGCGTCCAGCCAGGTCCTCCGGTACTTCGTTAAACGCTCCCTGGAGCTAGCCGGTGGGGGTATTGGAGTAGTGACCGCGGTAAGGGTGGGGCGGGGTGCTGAGGAGCCGGTGGGGCTTTCGATGTTCTTCGATGAGGGAGGGCCCTGGGAGAACGTTGAGTTCGCCTCAGGTCTGGGGGATGTTGATACGAGGGAGGACCTGGAGTCCCTTAGGAGGAGCTGCGGCCAGGGGGTTCAGCAGAGCCCGCGCCCTAGTTAGTACAGCACCTACCCTAGGTCTGCGCAACCCGGGGAACGTATTGAACGTTCAGCAAGGAACATATCTCGCAGACCGGTGAACGCCTCGGTGGGAAGTTGAAGCTAGTGGACTCCTACGCCTACCTAGAGAGGCTCTACAACCTGATCTACGAGCTCCTAGAGTACAGAGACCGCGCCAGGGACGAGGGGGTGGAGGTTATACCGATTAGGACCTCCACCCCCCTAGTTAGGTACGGATTCGTATCGATGCTCAAGGGCGGGGTCATCATGGACGTCACGAACGTGAAGCAGGCTGAGGTGGCTGAGGACGCCGGGGCCGTTGGGGTCATGGTACTCGATAAGCTACCCTACGACGTGAGGGTCGCTGGGGGTGTTGCTAGAACAGCCGACCTAAACATCGTGGTTGAGGTCATGAACTCCATAACCATCCCGGTATCGGCTAAGTGCAGGATAGGCCATAGGGAGGAGGCTAGGCTACTGGAGGAGGTCGGCGTGGACCTGATCGACGAGAGCGAGGTCCTAACCCCCGTAGACGAGAGGTCACACATCAACAAGTGGGAGTTTAGAACACCATTCGTAAACGGCGCTAGGGACCTACCCGAGGCCCTTCGGAGGATATACGAGGGGGCGTCTATGATTAGGACCAAGGGGGAGCCGGGGACGGGTAACGTAGCCGAGGCCGTGAGGCACATGAAGCTCGTGAACAGGGACATAGCTACCCTCAGGGGGTACTACCTGAGCAACGATACGGAGGCCATAAGGCTCTACTCTAGGGAGAGTAAGGTACCCTTCGAGCTAGCCCTACTAACGGCTAGGTTGGGTAGGCTACCTGTAGTAAACTTCGCCGCTGGGGGTATTGCTACCCCCGCTGACGCTGCCCTGATGATGTGGCTGGGTGCTGACGGGATCTTCGTAGGGTCTGGGATCTTCAAGAGCTCCGACCCGGAGAGTAGGGCTAGGGCTATAGTACTAGCCACGACCTACTACGACGACCCGGAGACGGTGGTGGAGGCTCAGAGGATGGTGTCGGAGAAGGCCGCTATGCTGGGTATAGACATAAGGACCCTGAAGCCCGAGCAGCTGATGCAGGTTAGGGGTGAGTAGACCTGGTTAGGGTAGGGGTCCTAGCCCTGCAGGGGGACTTCCTAGAGCACGTACAGATCCTCCGGGAGATCGACGGGGTGGAGCCCGTCCTAGTTAAGAAGCCCTCCGACCTGGTAGCGGTGGACTCACTGATAATACCCGGAGGCGAGTCCACGACTATAGGGAGCCTACTACAGGTAAGGGGCTTGGGGGAGCGTATAGTGGAGCTAGCCGAGGGGGGTCTACCAATTATGGGTACCTGCGCCGGGGCTATACTGCTAGCTAAGAGGGTGGCCGACAGGGTAGTCGGGGAGACCGGGCAGTACACCCTGGGGGTTATGAACATCGAGGTACTGCGGAACGCCTTCGGTAGGCAGCGCGACTCGTTTATAGCTGAGGTGGAGGTGGAGGGCATAGGTAGGGTTAGGGTGGCCTTCATTAGGGCTCCGGCTATTAGGAGCACCTGGCACCCGGCTAGGATTACGGGGTACCTCAACCACCCGACCGCGGGCTCCGTTGGGGTAGCGGCTACTCAGGGTAATCTACTAGCACTAACCTTCCACCCGGAGATCACCGGGGAGAGGAGGGTGTACGAGTACTTCATCAGCCTATCTAGGAGGTAGCCCAAGGTTATGTAGGGTAGTTACGTAGCCGGGGGTTCCTAGGGTATTTTTAGTTAGACCCTGTATATGGATAGGGTATCCAGGTGGTAGTTGAGGTACATACCCACCCCGACCACACAGGCCGTGGTTCAGGCTTAGCGGGAGGACTAGCCTGTAGACAGCATGGCGGTAGAGTACCGAGGGGTTTCCTGGACTTCTCGGCCCCGTCCAACCCGCTGGGGGTACCGGAGTTCCTCAGGGAGGCTATAGAGGAGGCCGTAGAGCTAGGGCTCTACGAGGACTACCCCGACTACGACTACAGGGACCTCAGGGAGGCCGTAGCCTCGTTCTACGGGGTTGAGCCCGAGGGCGTGGTACCTCTGAATGGTGCGGCCGAGGCCCTTAACATCCTCCTACTCTGCCTAAAGTCCCGCGAGCTGGTAGTAGCCGAGCCTACGTTTGGGGAGCACCGGTGCCTAGCGGGGGTCACCGGGATTAGCTACGTTCCAGTACCCTACAGGGAGGCTGGGGACTACTTCGAGTTCCCGCTCGAGGGTTTAGTCGACGCGGCTAGGGCTGGAGACGCTCCGGTAGTCCTGCTATCCAACCCGAACAACCCCACCGGGGCCTGCGCAGAGCTTAGCAAGCTGGGGGAGCTACTCAGCGCTCTACAGAACTCGCTGGTTGTCGTCGACGAGGCCTTCGTCGAGCTCTCCACTACCTGTAGAAGCGCGCTGGAGCTTGCTGACGACTACGAGAACCTCGCGATACTGAGGAGCTTCACTAAGAGCTTCGGGGTCCGCGGGCTGAGGGTGGGCTTCCTCTACACCAGCGGTAGGAGGCTGGCCCAAACCCTCGACGCCTGCAGACAGCCGTGGAACGTGAACTCCGTAGCCTCCTACGCTATAGCTAAGGTCCTCAGGGACCGGGGGAGGGACGCTAGGGAGTACCTCAGGAGGTCCGCCGAGGTAGTTGAGGTCGGGAGAGCCGCGCTTACCGAGGGGTTGACCGAGCTCGGGGTGGTGGTCTACCGGTCCCACGCGCCCTTCGTACTGGCTAGGCACACCAGGGTAAGCGCTAGGGAGAGCCTAAGGAGGTTGTGGAGCCGCGGTATAGCGGTCAGGGACGCCTCGAGCTTTCCGTACCTAACCGAGTACCACGTCAGGATCTCGGTGAGGCTGAGGGAGGATAACGCGCGGCTACTGAGGGCGTACAGGGAGCTCGGGTTGGGGTGATGGAGTTGCTCAGAGGTCTCCGAAGCCTCCTCACGCTACTCACATCAATACCCCTCGGGGGTGGTAGCGTGGAGGATGCCGCTAGGTCCTTCTACGCAGTACCCCTGGTGGGGGCCTTGGAGGGCATCGTGCTATCGGCCTACCTCTACCTGCTGAGGACCCTGGGGGTAGCCGCCGAGGTGGCGGCACTCACCTACGTGGTAGCCCACGTAGCCCTAACCGGGGGTATCCACTTAGACGGGTTCGCCGACTACTCCGACGTACTAGGCTCCAGACTACGCGGCGACAAGGCTGTCGCCGTCCTGAAGGACCCTAGGAGGGGTGCCTACGGGGTCCTCCTAACGGCTACTACGGTGACAGCCTCCTATGCTCTTACTGAGAGGATCTACCGCGTACTGCCCTGCCCGGAGCTGGTAGCCCTTCTCACACTCTCCTACATAGCCTCAGCCGAGTCTATCTACGTAGCCTCGTCCGTAGGGCGTAGCGAGCCCTACCGGGGGCTGGCTAGGGAGTTTACCCTAAGGGCTAAGGAGCCCGGGAGCGTAGCTAGGAACACATCCCTATACCTACTGGCAGTACTCGCGGTAGCTCTAGGGGTATTCGAGCAGCTACCTAGGCTACTCGCGGTGGCCTCCCTAGCTCCCGTAGTTGGGTATCTCGTAGCACGCGACGCTAACCTAAGGCTTGGGTTCGTTAACGGCGACGTACTGGGCTTCTGCTTCGAGGTCTGCAGGGTGCTGTCGCTGCTGGTGGTAGCCCTATGATCCTACCCGACTTCCTCTACCCGAGGGACTTCACCGAGTTCCTGCTAGTACTGGCGCTGGCCCACCTAGGTGACGCCGTCTACCCGTTCCACAGGGGGGTAGCCCTCACGCTACACCCCGTCCACACGTCGTACGTGCTGGCGGTTAAGCTGGGGAGGAGGTACTCCTCTAAACTCAGGGGGGTGCTGACCTGGCTCGCCGTAGTTCTCCTACACCTAGCTACCTACGGACTAGCCCTGTACCTAGCTAGTAGGGCGCACCGGCTAGCCTGGGTCGCGGTCTCGGCTTACGTACTCAAGACTTCGGCATCGCTCAGACTCCTACTGGATACCGTTAGGAGGTGTGCTGAGTGCCTAGCGTTGGGGGACCTCGACCGCGCTAGGTTCTGGGCCCAGCAGATAGTTAGGAGGGACGTCAGTAGGCTCGACGAGGAGCACGTAGCCTCCGCGGCTGTAGAGTCCCTCGCCGAGAGCCTGGTCGACGGCTACACATCACCGCTACTCTACTACGCCCTCCTAGGGCCTCTGGGAGCTCTACTGCAGAGGCTTGCGAACACCCTCGACGGAGCCCTCGGGTTTAAGTACGGGGGATACGAGGACGTCGGGTGGTTCTCAGCTAAGGCCGATACCGTCCTCAACTACATCCCCGCCAGGCTTACAGCACTCACCCTAGTCCTCCTAGCCCCCCTGGTCGGGGGGGACGTACACCACGCCTACAGGACCTGGGCTAGGTTCAGCGGGTCTACGGAGAGTGTTAACGCGGGGCACCCCATGTCGGCTATGGCCGGGGTACTGGGGGTTAGGCTCGAGAAGGTCGGGCACTACTCACTGGGGGAGCCTCTGAGGAGGTTGGACCACCGTGCGGTACGCGATGGGGTTAGGGTGGCTCTGCTGTGCTCAGCCGCCTGGTTGCTACTGGTCTCCGCCCTAGGCTACCTACTGGGGTCCTACCCGCGTACTCGGTGAGGTCCCTATGGGCTCCTCGGTAAGGTATAGAGCTACGTGCTGGGCGTTCGAGGAACTCCTTCTAGGCGCCCTTAAGAAAGCGGTCGCTAGGTCTGGGTGCGACTGTGCTACGCTAAGCGGTATAGACTCCACACTAGTAGTAGCTGTAGCTAAGTCCCTAGGTCTAAGCCCCAGGTGCTACACCGTGGTATTTACCGGGGGGTTACCCAGGGACCTCGTGTACGCCGAGTACGTATCTAAGTGGCTGAACCTGGAGCTGAGGTACGTACTCATAGACTACGACTACCTCAGGAGGACCTTAGACGCGCTCCTGCGATGCGTTGGTGAGGCGGCTCACGAGCTCTGCGTAGAGCTCAGGAACGACGTGGTGTTCTACGCTGCTCTCTCGGAGGCTAAGAGGGATGGTTGCAGGTGCGTACTCCTCGGGTCGGGTGGGGACGAGGTATTCGCTGGGTACAGGTTCATGCTGGAGCTACCGGACGAGGACCTGGAGGAGAGGAGGGATAGGTATGCTAGAGGCGGGAGGTACCCGGAGCTACTGGTGGCGAGGTGCCTCGGCGTTAACGTCGTAGCACCGTACCTCTCGCAGGAGGTACTCGACGTAGCTCTGAGGATCCCGGCGAGTTGCCTGCGGGGGTCGGGTGAGGGGAAGGCCGTGCTCAGGGAGCTCCTCGCGAGGCTAGGGCTCGAACCGGTAGCACGGAGGGCGAAGGTGCCGGCCGAGGGGGGTGCCGGTACGGACTCCGTGTGCTTGACCCCCTAGGTGGCTACCTTGAGGGTGGCGCTGGCGTCGGGCGGTAAGGACTCGGTCTACGCTATGCTCCGGGCGTGGCCCGTGGACCTAGCCCTGGTACTCGTCTACGAGTTCCCGAGGCCCAGCCCCCACCTCGTAAACCTGGGGAAGACCGTGGAGACCCTACTGATGACCGGGGTACCGGTCGTCGTGGTAAGGCTCACCAGGGGGCGCGAGAGGGAGGGTACCGTAGCCGCTCTAAGGATGGTCGGCGCTACCGAGGTGGTTGCCGGTGACGTATACGTAGAGGAGCACCTCAGGTACCTGGAGTCGGTGGCCGCGGAGGCGGGAGCCTCCCTACTAGAGCCCCTGTGGGGTGAGGACCCGGAGGAGCTCCTACATAGGGAGGTGGAGGACGGCGTCGAAACCCTGGTAGTGGGGTGTACAACCCAGCTAGCTCCCTGGCTCGGTAGGGTGCTGGACAAAAGAAGCGTCCACGACTTCTCCAAGTACTGTAGGGGGGTTGGGATGGACCCCCTAGGTGAGCACGGCGAGTACCACACCCTAGTACTTAGCTCACCTCTACACAGGTCCAGGCTTACCTACAGGGTCGTTGGGAACGAGGTGTACGGCGAGTACCTAATCCTAAGGGTAGCGTAGGGCTAGAGCTTACCCAGTACGTCCTTCACCCTAACCCCCTCCGCGATGCCGAGCTCCCTAGCCTTTGAGGTCGCCTGCTGGATCTCCCTCTCCAGGACGTCCTCAACGCTCCTAACCCCGGTAACCCTAGCGCAGGGGACTCCGAACCTCTCCGCTACGTCTATGTTTAGGAAGCCGCAGGCTACGAACGCCCTCCTACCTACTAGGAGTACTAGGGGTGGTGAGTTGGGGAGCTCCACCTCGATACCTACGACGGAGTCCGACACCCTCTTAACCCTAACCAAGGTCTCGGAACTCACGTAGACCACCGCTAGGGTAGTCTACGGAGGGGATTTAACCGCCCTGTATGAACGTTCCACAAGACTTAAAGCCCTTGGCTGGACGACTTCGGCGGTGGTAACGTGGGTCTCAGACTCCTACCCCTAGTCGTAGCTGTGGTCATCGCGGTAGCCGCCGCGGCCGCCTACCTAGTCTACACCTCAACCCAGAGGCCTGCCGTTAGGCTCGTCGTAGCCTCCAGACTCTCGGCTGAGGAGGCCGACGCGGTTAGGTCCGCCTTCCTGGCTAGCGATATAGCTAGGAGGTATAACATAGTCGACGTAGAGATAAAGAAGCTCGACTACAGCCTCTGGAAGGACCTGAGCGTGAGGGGTGAGGTGGACCTACTACTAGTCGGCGAGCCCTCGATATTCAACAGCCTGTGCGAGGCCGGTGCCCTTAGGTACCTGGACTCGAGGGAGCTTACCGACCTAGCTAGGAGGCTCCCCAGGGAGTTCGTCGGGTACTCCAAGGACGGCTCCGTATGCTGGCTAGGGATCGGCCTGGGGGTCTACGGCTTCATAGTAAACAGGGACTTCCTAAACCGCTACAACCTCCCGGAGCCTAGTAGCTGGGCCGACCTAGCCAGCCCGACCTACGCGAGGCCTCTGGAGGAGGGTAGGTACGTGGTTTCCTTCCCGCTACCATCCAAGAGCGGTACGGCTAGGACTACGGTAATGGGGGTACTCCAGAAGTACGGGTGGGTTAGGGGGTGGCAGCTTCTAACAGCTATAGGGGCTATATCCAGCTTCGTCACCAGCTCCGAGAGGGCTAGGGACGATGCTGCAGCTGGTGTAGTAGCGGTGGCGCCGGCCTACATAGGCTACGGACTCCAGGCCGAGAGGGCTAGCGGTGGGAGGGCCGTGTTCGTAACCCCGGTCGGTGAGACGATACTGTACGTATCCCCGGTAGCCTTAGCCGCCGGGACTAAGCACCCGGTCGAGGCCCAGGCCTTCATAGCCTGGCTCCTCGGTCCCGAGGGGCAGAGACTCGTAGTCGAGAAGTTCGGCTACCTACCGGCTGTCGAGGTACCCGGCCTGGAGGCTATGGCCGGTAGGACCAGGGAGGCTATCTCGAGGGCCATGAGCTACGATACCGGGTTCGAGTCTAGGGTTAGGGAGGCCGTGGTCACGTACTTCGAGGCATCTATATCAGACCCGGACGTACAGAAGCTGCTGACCGAGGTGTACTCAAAGGCGTGTAGGGCTCACGCAGGCGAGTTCTCTAGGTGGTTGGAGAAGCTCGGCTCACCGCTGGTAATCCGGGACCCGCTTACCGGGGGCTACGTGGAGTTCTCCGGGGACTACGCAGCCCAGGTCTCCTCAGCTATCAGGGACGGTAGGGTCAGCCGCGACACCCTCTACCAGAGCGTTAAGGAGGCCGCCCTAGCTAGGCTCCAGCAGCTGCTAAGAGAGCTGGGCGGCTGATGGACTCCCTAGACCTGTACACGCTTACCTCGGTAGCCGTAGTCCTAACCCTCCTCGTAGCCCCCCTCGTAGTACTGCTAGCCTCCTACAACCCCGTGGACTGCGTAGCCGTAGCACTGCGGGACCTAGCCCTAGCCGTACCTACCGCTAGGAACCCTGTGGAGCTGGTGCAGCAGGGCGGGCTGGTGGTAGTTATCGCTAGGTGGCCGGACCTAGGTCCTCTACTAAACTCCCTCCTACTACCCCTGCTGGTAGCCTCGGTATCGACAGCGGTAGGCCTTACCTACGCCCTGGTGGTCTACCTCTACAGGGTCCCCAGGTTAATGGCCCTCCTACCCCTCCTAGCCTACCTACCGATCCCCTTCGTTAAGGTACTAGCCCTCCAGAGCGTCCTAGACCCCGACCTAGGGCTCGTTAACAGGGTCCTCAGACCCCTCGGGCTAGGGGTACGTGTGGAGGGGTTGGCCGCCGTAGCCCTCTACCAGACCCTGGCGTTCTTCCCATTCTCCTACTCGATAATATTCTCCTACACCTCGGTACTACCTAGGGAGTTTACTGAGGGCGCCTACAGCCTCGGCTCACCCCCTAGGGTAGCTGTAGCTAGGGTACTCGTACCCCTCCTAAGACCCGCTATCTACACATCCCTAGCACTTACCTACGTACTATCGCTGGAGGACCTGGAGGCGCCGCTGATCTTCGAGGGCTACCCGGATGTCAGGGGTCTACTGTCCTACAGAGCCTACGTACACTTCGTGTCCGAGGTCTACAGCGGCTTCTCGACGCGGGCTGTTGGGTACACCCTCGTAGTTCTAGCAGCATCCCTAGCCGTCTTCGCGGTCTCGGCTAGGTACCTAGTCGTGGTCTACAGGAGCTTCGGCTCCGCACTGGTTAGACCGCCCGCGGTGTACCGGAGCGGGGTTAGCCCCTGGGCGGTCCCCGTAGTAGCTGTACTCGCGGTGTTCCTAGCCTTATCCCTACTCCCAACCCTCGTAGCCCTGGCCTCGGCTTTATTAGACCCCCTGACCCTCAGGGTATCCCCATCCCTCTACCTACTCCTAGACCCGACTAGGGTTAGGTCGACCCTCAACACCGTTGCCTACACGACCCTCTCGATACTGCTTAGCCTAGCGGTAGCCCTACCCCTGGCCTACAAGTCCTCGAGGGGGTCTAGGGCCCAGCGGGTTGTAGAGGTCCTAGCGGTACTCCCGCTATCCGTTCCGGGGGTTGCGGTAGCCTACTCCTACATAGGGGTATTCGGTAGCCTACCGGTAAACCCGTTCAACACCCCGTGGCTCTACCTCGTACTATCCTACTCCCTTAGGAGACTACCCTACGTCTACGTAGCCCTTAGGAGCACCCTCTCGTCGATACCTAGGGACTACGAGGAGGCTGCCCAGGTGGCCGGTGCCAGGCCTCTGAGGGCTGTGGTAACTACCGTAGTACCCATAGCCCTACTCACCTCAACCTACAGCCTGTCCCTAGCCTCGGTAACTGTAGCTACCGAGGTGAGCACGTCTGTTACCATAGGTGGTCTGGGGGCTACCCAGGGCTGGGGTAGTGTAGCACCCCTAGTCTACGCCATCTACAGGGACGTAACGGCCTCCGGTACAGCACTAACCGGGGTATACTCGGTGGCTGTACTAATAGCTGTACTCACCTCGGTAGCTACCGTAAGGCTCGTCCTAACCCTCTTCACCAGGTACCTCAGCTAGGTCCCCGCGTAGCTGGTCACCTGCATACTTTGTAGGGGGTTCAGCATGCGGAGACCTGCTGTGAGGTACGTGAAGCTCTCGCAGAACTGTGGCCTGCTCATATCAGCCCTATCACTAGGTACCTGGCACCTCCCGAGACTTCCCGAGAGGGATGAGGCTGGGGCGTTCAAGGTAGACGTAGACGAGTTTAGGAGGGTCCTCAGGCTACCCTCGGGGGGAACCCTCACCTTAAGGGCCTCAACTACGGGCCCTTCACCCTTCATAGAGTAGCTCACCGACACGTACGCTACTGGCTAAGTTTACATATATTTATGCTGTAGAGTGCCGGCCCGAGGTAAAGCCACTGTCGGCTAAAGTAGTTAGCAGTAGTAGCAGAAAAAGCTGTGTAAGAACCCAGAAACGGTCCCACTAGGCTATAGCTGGGATACTATTTCGTAGGCCTCTACTAGGGCTGCTACAGTGAGTACTGCTAGGGATACTCCGAGGGATACCGCGTACCTCCTTACGTGCTCCTCAGGTATGTCCCCCCTCCTAACTAGGTAGTAGGACGCTACACAGCCCTCTACTAGGACTATGCTGTAGGCTAGTAGCTCTAGGTACGTGTGGGGCATGCGTAGAACCTCTAGAGCTACCTCCATCCACCTCCAACCGAACCTCGCGGTAGCTACGAGCCTCAGTACCCAGGCGGTGACCGTGAGGGATAGCGGATACGCAACAACCCCGATGAACGGTGCTGCTGAGAGTAGCTCGACCCTCACGTTGTTAGCTAGGATTAGAGCGGTTAGCCACAGTACGGAGACCCACGTAGGACCGCCCCTGGTGGTCGGTACCGACCTGGCGGACCGCGCTAGCACCTCAGCGACGGACTCCAGGGCAGGTCTTAGGGCTGGCGGTACCTCTAGGTGGAGTACGTAGGCTACGTAGCCTACCGAGGCTAGTGCTACTACAAACCACGCGATGAGGTGTCTAGTGAACCACCCCAAGCCCCACTGCAGGTGGTGGTGCCGTACGTAATAAGCTGGGTCTACGTGGCGTGCATATATACCCATAGGGACTACTCCTGGGGGTGGTATGTCCTCAGCTAGAGATAGGGTCGAGGCCCTGCTTAGGAGGGCTGAGGAACTTATCGGGGAGGCTAGGAGGACGGACTACGCGATGCCCACGGTCCTCCCCTTCGTACCCGCTATACTGTCCCCCATAGCTGTTCTGGCACTGCTCCTCGGGCTACTCACCGCGGCCACGACTAGGGGGTTGCGGGGCGGTGGGCTACTGCTGGTGGGGGTGGTACTACCGGTGGTAGCCGTGCTCCTGGGCTTCTACGTAGTCTACAGGTGGATTAGGAGGAGGAACGAGCACTTCAGGAGGTCCCTAGCCTTCTTCGAGGTGGTTACGGAGGTTGCCGAGTTACTCAACCTGGGGAGGGCCCCCCTGGTTAGGTCTAGGCTCAACGAGCTCAGGGAGGTTAACTCCAGGGTTAGGGATGCTGTAGCCAACACGATCCTCATCGTAGTCCCACTCTACATGTACTACGTGTTCCACTTCCTCAACAAGGACTTCCACAGACACTCCGAGAGGGAGAGGCTCCTACTCGCAGAGCTAGTGGATGAGCTTAGGGGGAGGGTACCTACGTTCATTAGGAGGGTGGACGAGTTCGCCACAGTCCCGGAGAGGAGTACGTTCCTATACCTAATACTAACCATAGTCACCGCAGGCCTATTCCTCCTGTACTGGGTCTACACCCTAACTAAGGACCCGAACAAACACTTCGAGAGCCACGGAGTAATCGAGAGGGATATCCTCGTAGCCCTGAGGGAGCTCTACCTAAAGGCACAGCCGTAGCGTTTCCCCGCTAACGGTATTTGATGATATTTGTGAATATTTGCAATTCCGTTAGCGGGGTTGCACCTCTGTGTGGGTTCACTAGCTTCACCCACACTTCATGGGTGCCTGTCGAGCCCAACGGCACGGGGCTCCCATCTACCGGTAGCCCGCCTAGGCTCGGGACAGAGCCCCCATTACCTAGACAGGTTCTAAGCATTAGGTATAGTCAGAGCTTATAAACCTGACCCCTAAACATCAACTACGAAACAGCCCGAGGCAGTTGTTTGTGGGTAGCTGTGGATAGTCTTGAACACCTCTCCGCCTCGGGGTCCCCGGGCTCCGCCCGGGTCTTCACCGCATCACCGCCCGGGCTATCAGGGCCCCACGTAACCCACGAGCCCCTCATCCGCTTTGAAGGCAGTAACTCAAACTCCAAGACTCATCATCCACAGGTAGATACACGTAGAGAAGCTAATAAACTTAAGCCAACTACTCATAGTTATCTACAACTAATCGCAAGTAATTATAGATCGGTCACAGGCTAGCCCTCCAGGTTGGATAGCTCTACGGTGGCCTAGGTTTGGCGCGGTCTGCCCTACCGGTCCTCGGGGGCTCCCGACGGTGCTAGAGTTTGGGGGCTTAAGCTCCTCGGTACTGTACTCAGTAGGTACTCCCGTTGGAGGTCTACTAGTGGGCTTTGGATAGCTTAATTCCCTCCAGTCGATGCTTTAACGGGCTGTGGCTGCTTGTGTGGTGAGGAGGAGGTTTTAGAGGGGTGTGGTAGGGTTGTTGAGGTCCTGGTGGTTAGGGCTTCGGATATAGCTAAGCTACTCGCCAACCCTCCGGAGGGTGATGAGGTCTCACTAAGGTTTGGTAAGGTATTCGAGGAGGAGTACACGCTGGCTAACCACATATACTCGGAGACGGGGTATGTCCACATACCTAAGTGGTTCACTAGGAAGGTCGCGGCTAGGCTTAGGGCTGAGGGTATCTACAGTAGGGAGCTGGTACTCAAGGCCTACAGGGCTTACGCAGCCCTACTAAGGGCTGGGGTAGTTGGTGAGAAACCTAGGACTAGGTTTAGGGAGGTTACCGAGTCCCTCTACGTAGCTGCTCAGCCAGACCTCTACGATAGTTCTACAGATACATACTACGAGTTTAAGCTCTACCCGATAAACGACTACGCTAGGAAGCAGGCTGAGGTATTCGCGTGGGTCCTGGGTAGGCCTGTGGTACTGGTAGGACTTAGGGAGGGTCCCGGGGGGTACCTAACCGTAGAGAGGGAGGTCGTCCAACCACCTAGGGAGCTGGGGGTAGACGTGGGTAGGTTGAGGGAGGTTGCGGAGGTACAGGAGTTCTGCTCAGACCTGAAGGTACCTCTACACCAGTTCGAGAGGGACCTGGAGAGGTCTTCTAGGTACTACCTAAGGTACCTAGAGTACGTGGACCTCGAGGAGTAGGGAATGAATATATGGGCCCCGGCCGCGCAGGTAGCTGGGTGGAGGTATTGGGCGGCGGGCTTAGGGTTGCTGTGCTAGTACTTACCGTAGTGGTTGCAGCAGCTGCGGTAACCTACGTAGCTGTAGCCCTACCCAGGGGCGGTGGGTACGTACGTGTAGTACCGAAGGGCCTTGAGTTCACCCCGTACACTACCTACGTAGCCGAACTCTACGTAGGTGACAGGGTTGTGAGGTCCCTCTACGTAAGGGTCGTGGACTTAGGTACGTACTCGGAACTCCTGGTGAGCCTGGGGTGGCGTGAGGACTCCGAGGTTAGGAGTCTGGAGGTTGAGGTAAGCCCACCACCAGGGCGGGTAGTCCCGGACACCGCGTGGGTAGCTAACCTAGGTGATCCGGTACCGGTCGAGTTCTACCGCAGAGGCCCGGCGGTAGTCTGGAGGTGTAGGGACCTAGGCGCGTGGGGTCGGGGGACCGTAACCCTGGAGTTCATCCTTAAAGACCGGATCCTCGGGGAGTACAGCATACGTGTAAGGGGTATACTAAGGTACGGGGGTGCGGACTACCTACTAGACCACACCTTCGCAATACCTAGGCCGGCGGCCTAGCTTCGTGAAGCCACTAGAGGTCTGCGACACCCCCAGAAACGGGCCGGAGACTCTCTACGAGGTCTCTATCGACCGCTAGGTCCTTCATACCGAGGGTGGGCGTGGTCAGGGTACTGGGGAGTACTACCGGACCTACTGGGGCTACCTCTGGTCTAGACGTAGTGGGGGACGCGGCCGGTAGAAAAGGCTGTTGAGGGTAGACAGCTCACCTCCTCCTAGCTAGGTAGCCCAGTACAGCGCCGAGCGCCAGTGCTGCGACACCTACGGTAGCTAGGTGCTCCAGACCGTAGCCGCCGGGTACCTGGGTCACCGTAGTAACCGCGGTGAGGGTGGTCACAGCCGTCTCGGTCTTCACTAGGGTCTCCACAGTAGCAACGGTCCTCGATACGGTCGCCGTCTCCCTAACTACAGCCGTGATCACGACGGTAGCCGCTGTTGGAGGTGTAGGCGGGGGCGGTACTACTGTTACAGGCACCGCAGTCCAGCCCACCGGGGTGAACCAGGCCGCGAGGAGGGCTCTGACCAGCCCCACCACGGCTTCAGTAAGCTCCTTAGCGTAGTCCCAGTCGCAGGGTAGCCCACCGAAGTAGACCTCGCTACTCAGCCCGAGGCTACCCAGGGTATTGGATACGGCTACGACTACCGCGGTAGCCCTCCCCACGCCGTCTACGTGGGTAAGCCTCAGGTTCCTCACATCTACGTAGGTACTTACGGTACCCCCCGCCTCGACCCTTACGGTGGCTGACGCGTTACTTGGTAGGAGAGCTAGACCTGCGGTAAGGTTCTGAAGCTTAGTTAGGCTGGTGGACAGCTGCTGTAGGACCTCTACGGAGGGTCCTGTAGGAGCTGCTGGAGCTGCAGGAGCCACCGCTGGGTAGGGGGGTAGCACCCTGGACAACTCCCTCGAGCACCTAGACCGCTCCAGGTAGACCCGCTCCAGGTCATCGGCTACGTGCTCCGAGGAGTACTCGAGTACCACCCCCGCCGGGGTTAGCTCCAGCCTAAGCCCAGCTGAGGTATTCAAGCTCTCGGATACACTCAGACACCTCTCAACGGTGTCTAGGCTTAGGTTGAGCCACGTAGCGTAGGCGGCGTAGTCCAGCCTCCCAGTAAGCTTAAACGGTACCTCGAACCTCGCCCCCAGGTCCTTTAGGTCTACATCGAGCTCCTCTACCCTAAGCCAGGTCACACCTGCTGCAGCTAACTGGCTGCTCAGCCCCTCAGCCCCCAGGTTCCTCAGGGTGGATACCAGTAGCGGTAGCTGGGTCCTGAGGTCCTCGGGTACTATGCTCTTCTCTACTACCAAATCACCTTCCGCGCTCACTAGGAGTTCGAACCCTACCCTGCGGGTAGTCAACCCGGCTTCGAGATACGCTGAGCCGGTTGGCGCCTTGTAGGCAACCCTAACCACCGCTGAGCCCGACGCGCCGGTCGATGAGTAGGTTACACCTAGGGATAGGTAACCTGTAGGTAGCCCTGGGGTGGTCGTAGCTCTAGCAACCTCCCTGAGGAGCCCAGGCTTTAGGTAGGTGGAGTTGTAGCTGAGTACGAACGTAAACCCGCCCACCGCAGAGGGTAGTGGGATGGTGTAGCCGCCGACGGCGTCGACGTAGATGCTCCCGTCGCCCCCGTCCCTGAGTCTGAAGCTGACCACCTGACCCTGGGCGTAGCCCACGGCGATGCCCAGCACAGCGGTGACCGCGACTAAGGCTACCGCGGCCAACCTCCCCAGGTTCACACCACTACGCCCACGGTGTAGGGGAGGTGCCGCTTAAAAAGTGCCGCACCCCTTGGTAAACTGGGGTGGGGCCCCCGGGATCTCCGCGTGTTAGTCGACTAGTCTAACCACTAGTCTGGACTTAAGCCTCCTGTATAGTAGGTAGGCTATCGCAAACCTACCGTACATATCGGTTACCTGGGTGAACCAGACCCCGTATACACCGTAGTAGGGCTGTAGTAGCTGGGCTAGTGCTGCCCTCAGGACTAGTACCGTGAGGGAGTTTACTACTAGCGGTGCCCACGTACTCCCCAAGCCCCTCATAACCCCGTAGATAGCTAGGGACTCTCCGAAGCCTATCTCCGATACCGCGGCTAGTACTAGGTAGGCTGCGACAAGTCTGGCCACAGCCTCGCTCTCGGTGAAGAACCTCCCCGCGAACGGTGCTAGGGCTAGTAGAACCGCCGTGGCTACCGACATCCAGGAGAGCCCTACCCTCAGGGACTCCCGAGTAAGTTCGTCCACCCTACCCAGGTCGCTGGAGCCCACCCTCTGACCTACCCTAGCCGAGGCCGCTATACTCACGGCGAACACGGGGTTTATCACCAGGCTCTCAACGCTTATCCCTATGTTGTGTGCCGCTAGGGCCTCCACACCGGACCTAGCTACGGCGTTTATGTAGATGTTCTGCCCTACGCTACTCACCAACCTCTCGATGGATGCTGGGACACCTATAGCTAGTACCTTAAGCGTGATCGCGGAGGGTGGGGCGGGCCTGACCCTGAAGGGGGGCTTGAAGAGTGTGTAGACCGCGAGGCCTACGTACTGCGACACAGCTGAGGCCAGCCCCATGCCGACCACCCCCATCCTGGGTAGCCCCAGGTAGCCCAGGCCTAGCGATGGGATTAGCACTACCCCGGAGGCCCCGGCTACCAGCGACGAGTACGTCGGTACCCACGGTGAGTTAGCGGCCCTGTACGACGAGGCTAGTACGGAGCCCACCATCATGGCGGGTACCGACGCCAGCCTATAGCTCAGGTAGGTAGTAGCTACACGGCCCACGGATACCTGGCCACCCGATAGTACGTCGACGTACCCACCTACCCAGAGAGTGGAGGTAGCTACCACCCCTAGGGACAGCGCTACGGCAATCGTTACCAGCTCCCCCGTAGCCCTCTCGACTAGGTCCACCCTACCGGCGCCGTAGGCCTGCGAGCAGAAGACCAGGAGGCCTACCATGAACACCGACGAGACTGCGTTGAGTATGAAGAAGAGGTAGGAGGCGAGGCCGGTAGCGGCAACTACCTCGGTAGCCATCCTAGAGGCAACCACTAGGCTAACTAGGCTAACTACGGAGTCCGGTAGGAAGCCTAGGAGCACCGGTAGGGCTAGGCTCGAGACCTCGCCTCCTCGCCTAACCTCCGACACCGAAGAACCTCTGGAAGCCTAACTGAATAAACCTTAGTTGCCGCGGCCAGGGCTGTGCGGTATTAAGGGAGGACGAAGGCATATATGCGGTTAGCTAGAAGTATTACGTGGAGATCTCTATGAAGAGGTTGTACGAGCTACCTGCACTTCCATACAGCTACGAGACCCCAGAACCCTACATATCTAGGGAGCAACTTAGGGTACACTACGAGGTCCACCCAGGGGCTACGTTGACGGGGTCAGCAGGTTACTCCAGGTGATGGATGAAGCTAGGAGGGAGGGCAGAGCCTTCGACGTTAAGGCCGCGCTAAAGCTGCTGTCGTTTAACATAGGTGGCCACGTACTGCATACGATATACTGGTACACCTTGGCGCCGACCGGTAGGGGTGGTGGAGTACCCGGAGGTAGGGTTGGGGATAGGATAGTGGAGGACCTCGGTAGCTTCGAAAGGTTCAGAAGCGAGTTCACGGAGGCCGCCCCAACCGTGGAGGGCTCGGGCTGGGCTGCACTAACCTACTGCCGCCTAACCGATAGGTTGATAATAGCCCAGATAGAGAAGCGCAACGTAAACCTCTACCCGGCATTCCAGATACTATCTAGTGGTAGACGTCTTTGAGCACGCCTACTACATAGACTACAAGAACGATAGGAGGAAGTACCTAGAGAACTGGTGGAACCTAGTTAACTGGGATGAAGAGGAGAAAAGGTACTCTAAGCTGGTACAGACCTAGCTAGCCCTTCCCCACCCTAAAAGCGGAGTCTTTAGCTGCTCACCAAACCTCTCCGGAGCCGCATATGCCGTCCGAGGGTCGACCGAGCGGTCAGATACCCCGCTAGCCGACCCCCACCTAAAGGGTGAGGCTATTACGGAACTGATGGTAGGTTTAAGTATCTGTGAGTACCTGTAAACCTAGTATCGTAGAGTAATACTCAAATACCCCTACTCCCACTATAGTTTCTCGGATGATCCGCACTGCGGTGACTCCACGGACTCAGATGGGAGCCCCGTGGCGTTGGGCTCGACGGGGGCCCATGGGGTGCGGGTGAAGCTAATGAGCCCGCACCGAGGCCCAGCCCCGCTAGCGGGACACACAGATACCACCGGGTACCGTTAGCGGGGAAACGCTACTAGCTGTTAGGCGGACAGCTAGGAAGTTGTCTTAGGGTATGTAGATGGAGTTTGCTCCGAGCCTCGCAGCTACATCTGCCTGCCCCCGATTGCTCGTTAGTAGCTGTGCTCCCAGCTCTAGTGCTTGAGCTATGTAGAGCGCGTCGTAAACCGTCACCCCGTTTTCGATAGCTATTCTGAAGGCCTTCTCGAGGTACTTAAGCTCGTTCTCCAGGACTACTACACCGCTCCTAACTAGTTTGACTAGTAGCTCGTACCTCCTAATCGCTACCTCAGCATCCTCGAGCCTTAGTACCGCGTACTTCCTCCAGATAGCATTGGAGACCTCCTTAACGACGTGATCTACGGATACAGCCCCTCCCTCTAGGACCTTCCTGATTTCCCTCCAGCCCTCCTCCTTGAGGACGTACTTAGCTAGGGCCGAGGCGTCAACTACTATCACGATCCTCCCTCACCAGCCTCGAGGCTAGGCCCCTCGGGGTCTCCGGTAGCTTCTCAAGGACCTCATCGACCCTCCGGAGGGCCTTCAACCTCCTGTAGGTCCTCACCCTCTCCTCTATGAAGGCGATCACCTCGCTACGCCAGTCAACCACGTCCTTGATCCCCTCCATCTCCTCCTTAAGCTTCCCCTAGGTATACGGATACTGAAGACAGTGCTCATAGACGTGCATCCCGGAGTTCGTAGTCTACGGATTTAATAAGTGCTGCACGTAGAGAGCCTAGCGTAACCCGCCCTAGCCACTACCTACTACAGCTAGCCCAGGGGCTGGGACCCCCGGTTAGCCTACAGCCTTAAGAAGCTTGGGGCTCGACCTGCTTCGGAGGTCTATGGATGGATGCGCAGCTAGTATTCCGCGGGAAGCTGGTAGCTAGGCTGCTTCAGAGTTCTTCGTTGGGGTAGTAGTCGGCGAGGCTGCCCTAACAGTGGCATCAGGTCCCAACCCGGGTGGGGTTGTAGCTGTGACAGCATCACTAGCTACCTTACTAGTCCTCCTGTTCAAAGGTCTAGCCGCCGTGAGGAGGATGCGGCTAACCATATACTGTCATTAAGTAACCCCGAAGATTCCGACCTCCCCGCTCAGATTATGGCGGTAGGTCGGTTGCCGACCCCCTCCCCACCTAAAGGTTGGGTGGTTCCTGCTAAGGTATGGGGTCTAGGACCGCATCAGCCATATGGGAGGTAGTTGGAGAACCCCATTTAGTTGGTTTACGTAGTTCCCCCCAAACCCTCCACAGAGATGCGGGATCGGCAACCACGACAACATCAGCACAGAGTTTGTATCGCCTCCGCCTTGAAAGTAAGGCCTTCACAGGTAGTTACAGAGATTTTCTGGTACGCTGTTGAAGGAAACTAAGGTAGGTGGGCTCTAGCCGGTACCGAGGGGGTGCTTTAAAATAGGAGGGGTATACCTCTCCCGGGGTTTACAACGTCTCCGAGGATCTTCAGGGGGCTTGGGGGTAGGCTCGGCGGGCCCCACCCTAGGGTTGAGCCTAACTATAGGGAGGAGAGTGTGTTCTGGAGTACTGTATCTATAGCCCTTAGCGTAGTGGTACCGTTGGTATCTCTCCTCGCAGCCCTCGCCCTCGGTCTGCGCGATACCTGGGTACTGACGGCCGTAGCAACCCTCGCGTCATTTCTCTACAATATCTCCCGAGGGCCTCAGGGGGGTGGCTACCACCTAGCCGTAGAGTTCGTTAACTCTGTTGATGTTAGGGAGTGGGCCTACTGTAGGGGTGTTGCAGTAGCCCTACTATCTGACGACCTAGCCGTAGTCCTGGATACGAGGTACCGGAGGCTCTACCTAATGCGGTGGAGCTCCCTACATCCCTACCCACTCCCAGCTGGTGGGAGGGCTGGGCTCAGGGTAGACCCGTTCGAGAGGCCCCGTAGAGTTAGGCTGGGCTGCCTCCAGGGTAGGAGGGCGGAGGTTCTGAGGGGCTACGTAGAGGTACCGTCGGTTAGGAGGGCTGGGGAGGTCGCCGCTACCTACGGGACCTTCGTGAGGGTGAGGCTGGGCCTCCTAGACCTAGTGGACCCCAAGAGCCTCAGCGGGCTAACCTCCTGCTGTAGGGGGGTCCTAGACCTGGGTATCTAGCTTCTGGTGGTGTTATTAGCTGGGTAGTACCTAGACCGGCGGTGCAGGTCCTCTGGTGCGCGTAGGTTACGTTAGGGCTATTAGGGTTAGGGTCGGCTGGGTCAGGGGTTTGATCCGTGGCGGTGAGGGTAAGGCTTAGGGTTTCGAGGGGGGGTAGTGGTGTAGAGGTGGTAGCCCTAGTTAACAGCGGCTACGAGGCCGACTCCCCGCAGCTGATGGTACCCGTAGCCCTAGCTAAAGTACTCGGCCTCTGGCCCCCGCCCCCAGACTCTAGGGAGGAGGTCTTCGAGACCGCCGGGGGTCCTGCTAGGGTCTGGGTGGTCAGGGGCTGTGCGGAGGTGAGGGTGATTGCGGAGGGTGCTGAGTCCAGGGGGGTTGTGGTCGACCTAGTGATATCACCCCACGTGGACGAGCCCCTGATAAGCGACGTACTGGCCGGTGCGCTGGGGATAGCTGTAGAGGACTTTGCTGAGGGTCTGTGGAGGTTTAGGTGGGAGCCCCCGGGCAGTCTAAGGAGGAGTGAGAGGAGGAGGCCGCTAGTCTAGGACTAGCCTCCCCAGACCCTCTTAGCTACCCGCAGTACGTTCTCCCCTATAACCTTCCCTATCTCCTGGTCCGAGTAGCCGTGCTTGATGAGCCACCTAACTACGTTAGCGAACTCCGACGGGTTCTCCAGTCCGTCTACGTACTCCACCACCGGGTGCTCAGGCCCCTCCCCGGGTCTCGATATCGATAGGTATGCGGAGAACACCCTGTGGAGCGCTACGTGGTCCCCGAATAGGGTGTCCAGGCCGAACGCTACGTGGTCGATCCCCACGAGCTTCTCCACGTACTGGAAGTGCTCCATAACGCTCTCGATGCTGTGCCTAGGGTTCCTCCTGGTTAGCGTTGTGTGCGGCGCGGCCTCTATCCCGAAGACACCCCCCTTCTCTGCTAGGACTAGGATCACCTCGTCCGGCTTCATCCTCCTCGTAGGCCACAGGGCCCTAGCACCTGCGTGCGTTACCACCACGGGGTCCCTACTGGCCTCGATTACCTCTAGGCTGGTCCTGTCCCCAGCGTGGGAGATGTCTATCAGGATACCCAGTTTGTTCATCCTCTCGACCAGTGCGTAACCTAGGTCTGTAAGCCCCCTGTCGACCCGATCCGCCAGCCCGGACCCGAACTCGTTGCCCCTACTGTAGGTTACCCCCATACACCTAACCCCGAGGCCGTAGAGTACGTCTACCTTAGTTAGGTCGTCGCCGATACGCGGAGGGCCCTCTAGGTGTATGACGACAGCTATCCTACCCTCTCTATGAGCCCTCAGGAAGTCCTCGGCCCTAGTAGCTACGAAGAGCAGATCCTGGTGGTCTAGGTCCGCCCTGTAGATACCTATCTGGTGCACCACGTTATCCCAGTCCCAGGGGTCTGGAGACCTTATCAGGGCTAGGCCGTTGAGTAGACCGTCGAAGAACCCGTCTAGACCGGAGCGGGCCAGCCCCTCGTAGCCTACCCAGAACCTACCGCTCCTGAAGTACTCCACGAACTCCCCCGGGTCCTCGGGGAGCACGAAGCTGTGCTCGTGGAGGGATACCACCACACTCTTCTCCATTAGCTCCTGGAACCTCTCCTCCTCAACCTTATCCAGCTCGACGACCCTAGACCTAACCCTCCCGACCTGCGGGGCCAGCTTAAACGGCTTAAAGTCCCGACAGGGCTCTAGGAACGACCACGAGGTGTAGCCGGAGTACCTCTTCCCCCTACCCAACTAGATCACCGACCACTAGGCTGGGCCCACCTTAAAGAACCCTCCCCCGAACCTAGGGCAGGTGGAGGCCGGGAGCTACGAGGTGGTTGCAAGGGCCTCGACGATGACTATGACCCCGAGTAGCGCCAGTATCCAGGGCCAGAAGGCGTCGAAGTGGAAGAGTACTGCGAGACCTATGAGGAAGATACCCCCACATACCGCGTGGGCTAGGCGCCTACGCCTCCCGCCACTCTCGGACAACCGGTACACCGGCTACTGTACGTAGGAAGGGTATTTAAGTACCCCTTCGAACTCCACATAGTTAAGGAGCGGGAGTACGGGGAGGTCTACGCCAGGGCTATCGATACCCTTATCGAGGTGATGCAGCCCTCTGGAGGGTGTGGCGCGGTACTCTGGAAGTGCTTAATAGCGGCTATCTAGAGGGGTTCTAGGAGGTGGGGCAGGTACGCACGGGTGCGAGGCCCGTACTCCGTATAGTAGGTAGTGAGGGTTGGAGGTACCTAGTTGAGGATAGCAGTGGTCTACTACGTGAACTACTCCTCGGGTGGTCCGCTAGGGGTAACCTCTACCTACTCGACATCTCGGAGCTGGCCTACGTGGTCTACAAGGGCCTAGCCGATGTACTGGTCGACGGGGAGCCCATAGACCTGGGCTACCTCTACTTCAAGCTACCTACCGACGAGTACGGGTGGGCTAAGTTCACAGTACTACTAGACCTCAGGGAGAGGGGTCGGAGGGCTAGGTCGGGCTACTCCCCTAGGGAGCTCCTCTACGTTAAGGGTAGTGAGAGGGTGCTGATCCTAGTCCTCGAGGAGAACACCCTGATAGAGGCCTCGTCGATCCTCGACTGGGTTAGGTCGGCCCTCATGAGGGGCTACACACCGGTAGTAGCTGTCGTAGACGCCCACGGGGACGTGACCTACTACGCAGCAAGTGTTGTGAGGTCGAGCGACCTGAGTAGGGTGTACGAGAATGAGGGTTCCTCTAGAGCCGGTGAGGGGGGCTAGAGACATACTACCACCGGAGTCCGAGCGCTACTCAGTACTGATATCCAAGTTCTCTGAGGTCGCCGAGCTCTACGGCTATAGACTGGTCATACTCCCTACGGTAGAGCACTTCGAGCTCTACGAGGCTAAGGCCGGCCCCGGGATCAGTAGGAGTATGTACGTATTCCAGGATAAGGCCGGTA